>CAYNGS010000102.1:0-8385 GCA_964396625.1 uncultured Flavipsychrobacter sp. | reverse complement strand
CGGCGACCCGTTTATCTGTGTTTCCACCGGCGTGGCCATGGTCTGCTCCACGGTGAGCGCATCAGCACCTGTGAACTGACCGGTTACCTGCACAACGGGCGGTGTTATCTCGGGATACTGACCCACCGACAGATTCAGGATGCAGATAGTACCCACCAGCACTAACACTACGGAAATAACGATTGCAGTTACCGGCCTTTTTATAAATGTATTGGCGATCATAGTATTAAGTCAAAAGTTATCTATCCTTCGTACTTCAAAAAAACTTCGGCAGCAAAACCGGAGCACCGGCCCGCAATTCACGCTACTTTTGCGGGGTCGGATTTGCTATGTTGATCAATGAACCATCATGCAGCTTTTGCACACCGTCTACGATCAAGGTGTCTCCGGGCTGAATACCGGCTTTGACAATTACCCGGTCTGCTATTGTCTGCCCCAGCGATACTTTCTTTTGTATGGCATGAAGCGCAGCACCCGCCTGCTGCCCCTCCTTATGTTTTGCCGACGTATCGGAAGACCGGATCAGTGTGTCTTTAGCTACGTAAACAAAATACTCTCCCATTTGCTCTACGATCGCCTTCGACGGCGCCAGCAATTGAGGGGTCACATCATCGTTCCTGACGAGCACTGTGCAGCTCATACCCGCCCTCAGGGCGAACGACGGATTAGGAAACTCCAGCCTGATGATGATAGCCCCTGTCTGAGGGTTGACACCACGGTCAATAACATGTATCTGCCCGGTGTAATTATAAAGCGAATTGTCGGCCATCGCAATCGTGAAAATCGAGTCCGTGGGTTTGAGCTTTTGTTTCTGCAGTTTTATAAAACGGGGTATCTGTTTTTCATTTACGACAAAGTCGACGGCCATAGGATCGTCGGTGGATATGGTGTTTAAGATCGTTTGGCCAACAGTGACCGTATTTCCCAGCTTCACCTGGGAAATGCCAATGGTTCCGTCGAACGGAGCGCGGATCACAGAATAATTGAGATCGGTCTGGGCTTTTGCGAGGTCCTGCTTTGCAGCAGTGACCTGGTCTTTGGCGTTTTGCAATGTCGTAAGTGCATGATCCAGAATTTGTTTGGCCACAGCATCGTGCTCGTTGAGATAGTTATACCGGTCTGCGTCCTTCTGTGCCTGCTCGAGGTTGGACTGAGCTACGCGAACATTGGCCTGGGCGCTATGTACACTTGCCTCATACTTACTGTCATCAATAGCATACAGCTTCTGCCCCTTAGTTACATGTTCCCCTTCCTTAAAAAATATGCCGGTGACATAGCCCTCCACTTCCGGGCGGATATCTACCTGCATCAGCGCTACAACAGTGCCGGGAAATTTATCATTGTAAACCGGTTTTTCGGGATGCAACACGACAAAATTTACCGGCACCGGCATATTGGCCGGGTTAGTGGCAGCTTCCTTCTTTTCACCACAAGATGCCAAAAAGAGAAAAACTCCGAGTAGTGCAGTTATGTTCAAAAAAGACCTGTTCATGGTCGAAATAGTTTTTAGATCAAATGTCGCCGGAAATATCTCCCATTGCTTTTTCCAGGTCTATCTTACTTTCCAGTACCTGGAATAACGCGTTCAAATAATTTATTTCAGAAGTCTTCAAATCCGACTCGGCAACGATAACGTCGAGATATGCCTTAACACCTTCCCGGTATTGCAGCTTCACAATGTTATATACCTCCCGGGCCATATCCACATTATCGGCCTGTGCATGCAGGTTGTACAGATTGCTTTTGTAGTTAGCAAGCGCCTGCTTGTACTGGGTGTATATAGCGAGCTTCAGGTTCACTTCGTCCCAGTCGGTGCGACGCTCCTGCAGTTTGGCCTTATGCACATTTTCATTCCGCCTGAATCCGGTGAAAATGGGGATGTTGAGCTGAATACCGAAAAGCGAATTGGGATAAGCGTTCGTGTAAAGATTTGAAAACTCATTGCTTTCAAATTCATAATTGTAATTGTAATAGGCAGACAATGAAGGCAGAAAACCAAGCTGGTAATACAATGTCGTTTCTCTTTGAATCCTTCTTGCGGTTTCCAGTTCCTGGTATTCGATCCGTTTTTCGAATTGCAAAGTTGCCAGCGTATCTGCATATATTTCCTGCATCATCTGCACCGTATCAAACCGTACGGAAAAGTTTTGCGCAGATGGGTAGCCCATTAATTGTTTCAGCCCGGCATATTTGGCCTGTATGGCTTCTGATGCACCCTTGAGCTGGGCCAGCGAATTGTTGAGTGCGATGGTAGCCTGTTTATAATCCACCTTATCTACAATGCCACTTACGTACCTGTTGTAGGCATCGCTGCGGTTCCTGATCAGGCGCGCGGTATCTTCCTTGTACACTTCTACCTGCTGAATAGACAACAGCAGGTCGTAGAAAGCTTTGCTCACACCGGACACAAGGTCTATTTTGGTGCTCTTTGTATTCTGTTTTGCTTCAAGGATATTCAGTTTCGCCGCACGAACCGCCAGCAGTACATCGGGGCTGAACAATGTTTGTGACGCTGTGACCGATGGAGTAGAGTAGTTAGCTACGCCGCTTTGCACCTGGGTCAGTGTCCCGTTTACCGTTGAAAAAACCGTAGGTACCTGAAAATAATGCTGGAAGTTTGCTGCGCCGGTGACCTGTGGCAACCAGCCCGAAAAAGCAATAGCATTATTGGCCCGCGCTATTGCCTCATCAATCTGCGACTGATTGAGCGCCGGCTGGTTTTTCAATGCGTATTTCACACATTCTGCAAGGCTAAGGATTTCTGTATTTTCATTGCTGTTCGGTGCGGTGATATTACCTGCCGTAGCCACAGTCTGCGCAAGAACAGTTGCTGAAATGAATAGTAAGAAGGTAACGGTAGTGATGAAGCGTTTCAGCATAAGTTAAAAAGGGGAGAAATTTTACAGGATAACTTTTGCCGCCATCAAAAAACCACTTCGCTTTGCCCGTTAAAATTCCGGGAGCAAAGGTATTTATAAGCAAACAACTTGATGTACATACCGCTATTATTTTTATTGATAATAGGCAAAAACGGTAGATGGAAAAACGTGCTTGACGTTTTTTACTGAATTATTCCGGCTTAGTGATCAGTTTATTAATAGATGGTGCAGGTCCAGTTCTCACCTGTTATCGTAGTGTCGTAACCGCTGCAAATTTTGTCGGCATTTTTCTTGGTTTGGTTGCCGAGATCTGCATTATAAACAATTACATTGTTATATGTGCAATGGCAATGATACTCCTTTTTACAGGAGACGAAAGAAAGAACACCCAAGAGAATGATAATACCCGTATAAGTTGCCTTTTTCATTATTGCCGGTTTGTTGAATAAGAAGCGAATTTAGTTTAATTATCTTTGAAGAAGAAAACATTTAGTGTTTTTTTACCCGACACTGCGATATATTATAAAAGATTAAAATTGCATATCCGCGACGCATCCATAAAAGACATACCCCTGATACGGGAGCTGACCATGAAGGTATGGCCCCACACATATACGCCAATATTAGGACCAGAGCAGGTGGAATACATGATAGACCTTTTTTACAACCCGTCGGCACTAAGACAGCAAATAAACGAAGCGGGCCAAAAATTCATTATTGGATTTGATGGTGAACGGGCTATAGCGTTTGCGTCTTATTCCGACGCCGGAGGCAGTATTTTTAAGCTGCATAAATTATATGTGCTGCCCGGCCAGCAAGGCAAGGGCGCTGGCAGCATGATGCTTGGGCACATTGTCGCTGATGTGAAAACGAGGAGGGCAAAAGAATTGCATCTTAACGTGAACCGGTATAACTATGCTGCAATAGCGTTTTATGGGAAATCGAGTTTTACTTTATTGCATGATGAGGATATTGATATAGGAGCGGGGTATTTTATGAACGATCATGTATTGCAGTTACGGATCGCACCTTAAAATACGGCACACTTTTTGGTATATATGGTTCAGGCGCATAACCTATGAAACGAACGTTATTCTTTCTTTCAATTGCATTTTTGCCGGTTTTTTCGTCTTGCCAGCATAAGACTGCAACAACCACAAAACCCGGAGACACCACTGTAGCTGCTATGCAACGGGAGGTCTTCTATATTTTCACAGACACTTTTTATTCAAAAATGGTTATGGGCACGGATTCTGTGATCGATTCCTTTCATGAGGTCATTAATGACACGGAGAAAATAGTATTCGATACCAGTGGAAAATTTCTCGTGTTCAGAAACCAGACGTTCAATCTCTATAACACATCGCCCGGAGATACGATCTACGATGGGGCAGGACCTGGAACCGACGCAAACCTGCTATACGTAACCCCGGATACTATTACCGTTGAAAACATATCTCATTTAGGACACGTGTATAGCTGGTCGTCATCGCTGCACGGACATAAAATACATTAGTTTGAACGTCTATAAACGATGGCGTTATAAAAAGACGCAATAACCGCTTACTTTTGTGCCTCAAATCTATATGTTAGGTACAATGAAACACACTCCTTTTTTACAAAGACATTTAGCGCTGGGCGCCAAGATGGCCGAGTTTGCAGGCTATAATATGCCGATATCCTATACCGGAATCAACGAAGAGCATCACTGTGTCCGGACCAATGCCGGCGTGTTTGATGTGAGCCACATGGGAGAGTTCATTGTGAAAGGACCGGAAGCGCTGGACCTGATACAGCGTGTGACGACCAATGACGCAGCTAAACTTAAGGACGGACAGGCACAGTACTCATGCCTGCCAAACGACAAGGGCGGCATTGTGGATGATCTGCTCGTGTACTGCATTGAGCAAAATAAGACCTACATGCTGGTGGTGAATGCCTCTAACATCGAAAAAGACTGGAACTGGATCAGCAAGCACAATACAAAGGGCGCTGAGATGCACAATATTTCTGACCGCACCGGCCTGCTTGCGGTGCAGGGGCCTAAGGCCACAGAATATATGCAGCAGCTCACCGATATGGACATTACCAACCTGAAGTACTACACCTTTGTTAAGGGAAAGTTTGCAGGGGTGGATAATGTGATCGTGAGCGCTACCGGATATACCGGCGCAGGCGGAGTGGAAATATATTTTGAAGACCGGGAAGGAGATGCGGACAAAATATGGGATGAAATATTCCGTGTGGGTCTGCAGCATGGCATGAAGCCTATAGGACTAGCAGCACGCGACACGTTGCGCCTGGAAAAGGGATTTTGTCTTTATGGCAATGACATCGACGACACAACGAGCCCGATAGAAGCCGGACTCGGATGGATCACAAAATTTACTAAAGACTTCACAGCAAGAAATATTATTGAGCACCAGAAGAACGAAGGTGTGACCCGCAAACTGGTGGGGCTGGAAATGATCGACAAAGGGATACCACGCCACGGATACCTGATACAAAACGCAGAAGGAAAAGAAATTGGCGTGATAACCTCCGGAACGCAGTCGCCGAGCCTCGGGAAAGCAATAGGTATGGCCTACATAGCCAAAGAGTCAGCACACGAAGGCAACGACGTATTTGTAATGATTCGCGACAAGGGTGTGAAGGCGCAAGTGGTAAAGATGCCATTTGCCTGATATTCCTCCTGATACTTTTGATAGAAATGAGGCGCTGCGGGCGTCTCATTTTGTTATACGAAAAGCACGTTGAAGCTTAATTAATCGCATCTGCTCTTTTTGATATCGAACTGTCTGAAAGCGATCAGCACCACTGCATACACAATAAAACCTATTTGATTATTTTTTTATCTTGTTTGTGGATAAATATGAAATATCTTTGGGCACATTCCGTAAACTTTTTTATTTCTTTGCACCTGATCCAGTCCCCAACAACAAATATCATATGCTGCCAAAGTATAGTCGTGTCCTGCTGAAACTTTCCGGAGAGTCCCTGATGGGCGAACGTAATTACGGTATTGATCCGCAGATGCTGGACCAATATGCCCGGGAAATAAAGATGATCACCAATATAGGTGTGCAGGTAGCAATCGTGATAGGCGGCGGCAATATATACCGGGGCATGAATGAAAGCGAGACGGGCATTGAGCGCGCCCAAGGCGACTACATGGGCATGCTGGCCACGGTGATAAACGGAATGGCGCTGCAAGCCGCGCTGGAGAAAGCAGGGGTGAACACCCGCCTGCAAAGCGCTATAAAAATGGAACAGGTTGCAGAGCCGTATATTCGCCGCCGGGCTATGCGACACCTGGAAAAAGGCCGGGTAGTTATTTTCGGTGCCGGCACAGGCAATCCATACTTCACAACAGACACAGCGGGCTCGCTAAGGGCCATTGAGATAAATGCAGATGTGATACTGAAGGGCACCCGCGTCGATGGCATATACACCGCTGATCCTGAAAAGGACACAACTGCTACCCGCTATGAGTTGTTAACCTTCAGCGAGGTGATCAGCAAAAACCTGAGGGTTATGGACATGACCGCATTTACACTATGCCAGGAGAATAATCTCCCCATCATTGTGTTCGACATGAACAAGTCGGGCAATTTGCTGAGTGTTGTTACAGGACAGCAGGTGGGAACGCTGGTGAGTTAAATCCCAACCCCTGAAGGGGCTTTCTATTAGCGCCGATCCTTTATGTGTTCATGGACCTTATCTCACCGTCTTCCGCTTGTTGCGCTCGTAGTCTTCGAAGATATAGTTGCCGAGACCGTCGAGTGAAGAATAGAATGCCTTGCCATTATTCACTTCTGTAAAATCACGAACAAACTGCTGCAGGTAGGGGTCGCGGGCTATCATGAAGGTGATAACCGGTATTTTCATGCGCCTGAGCTGACCGGCGAGGTTGAGTGTGCGGTTGAGTATTTTACTGTCGATACCAAAGCTGTTCTTGTAATATTTATTTCCGATCTTCAGGCAGGTAGGCTTGCCATCCGTGATCATAAATATTTGCTTGTTGGGGTTCTTACGGCGACGCAACAACTCCATGGCCAGCTCAAGGCCGGCGACAGTATTGGTATGATATGGCCCTACTTCGAGATAGGGCAGGTCTTTCATTTCTATTTGCCAAGCGTCATTTCCGAAGACCACTATATCCAGCGTGTCTTTCGGATACCGGGTGGTGATGAGCTCACTCAATGCCATAGCCACCTTCTTAGCCGGTGTTATGCGGTCTTCACCGTACAATATCATGGAGTGAGAGATGTCTATCATCAGCACGGTAGAGGTCTGCGACTTAAAGTCGGTCTCATGTATTTCCAGGTCGTCCTGGTGCATGGAGAGACTTTCGATGCCGTGGTTGATAAAGGCATTCTTGAGACTGCCTGTATAATCAATTGTCTCGGGTGCATCGCCAAATTCGTAGGCCCTCGTCTCGGGGTTTGGTTCATCGCCCTGCCCTGTTTTAAACGTGCGGTGGCTACCCTGCTTCGCCTTTTTCATCTTACCAAATATCTCCTCCAGCGACCGCTTGCGGATCGCCTGCTCCGTCTTTGGTGTGATCTTGTAAGCGCCATCGTTTTCATTCTCTTTCAGGTAGCCATTCTCCTTCAGGTCTTCAATAAAATCGCCTATGCCGTAATCGTCATTTGTGAGCCGGTACTGCTTATCAAGTTGAGTAAGCCAATTGAGCGCCTCGCCGGCATCGCCATTGGTGTATGACAATAATTCGGTGAACAGATCCAACAGTTTCTGAAAAGGCGTTTTCGCATTATCATTCGGATCGTATTTTGAAAAGTGATAGCCCTGCATATTTCTATAATATCCCAAAGATAAAGTTACGGAGAAACAGCCTGAGTTATTGGTAACCTGGCCATAGGAAATAGTAATGGACTGATAGCATTTTCCAAAAACAAACTCAATTTCGGCAAAGTGTCAATTGGATAAAATAATTACTGTATAAATATCTTATTCTAAATAATTAACTGTTACTTTCATCCGTAAATCAAAAAAATGAACGTTCGCAATCTTATTTTACTGTTGCTTATCTGCTGACTTTCGGTTGATACCAATGGCCAGGGATTCGGCAGCCGCGTGCGTTCCAATCATTGGGGCGAGCTTAACTAAGCGTGGTGACGCGGGAAAACAACCGAACGGATAAAGGTCATTGGCTCCGGTAGCTACTCCCTAATTTTTCCAAGCTGTAAGCTCTGATTTCAGGAATATGCCGGTATAACTCTCTTTTACTTTCGCAATATCTTCAGGTGTACCTGCGGCCACGACTTTTCCGCCGCCGCCGCCGCCTTCCGGCCCCATGTCCAGCACATAATCTGCCACCTTAATTACATCGAGGTTGTGCTCTATCACCAGTATGGTATTGCCCCTGTCCACAAGGCGGTTGAGCACTGAAAGCAGATGCCTGATGTCTTCAAAGTGCAAGCCGGTGGTGGGCTCATCGAGGATGTAAATGGTCTGGCCTGTGTCTCGCCTGGATAGCTCTGTG
>CAYNGS010000101.1:0-8406 GCA_964396625.1 uncultured Flavipsychrobacter sp. | reverse complement strand
CTCCGTGCACACAGACACAGAGAACAAGGTGTTCCATATTGTGATAGAACAATAATTTGAAAGTATAAGTAAGTACAAAACAGGGCCGGTGAAAAACACCGGCCCTGTTTTTTGCCCGCATAGTCTACAACAGTTAACTTCGCACTCTTCAAAAAACAAAAACATAAATGAGTCCTGAGAAGATAACTATGAGCCCTGACGGCTTGCTTAGTGTTCCGGCCAACCCGGTCATACCGTTTATCGAGGGCGATGGTATAGGCCCTGATGTGTGGAAGGCAAGTAAGCAGGTACTGGATGCAGCCGTTACACATACCTACGACGGTAAGCGAAAAATTGAATGGAAGGAGATTCTGGCCGGCGAAAAAGCATTCAACCTCACAGGTCATTGGCTTCCGGATGAAACGCTCGATATAGCCCGCGAATACCTTGTGTCAATAAAGGGTCCGTTGACGACGCCGGTCGGAGGGGGCATCCGCTCGTTGAATGTAGCGTTGAGACAGGAGCTGGATCTTTATGTGTGCCTGCGTCCCGTGAAATGGTACAAGGGCGTACCATCACCTGTGGTTTACCCCGAAAATATGAACATGGTAATTTTCAGGGAGAACACGGAAGATATCTATGCAGGGATTGAATTTGCCAGCGGAACACCTGAAGCCGAAAAACTGTACCGCTTCCTGTCCGAGGAATTAGACGTGAAGAAAAAGATCCGCTTTCCAGAATCATCTGCATTCGGTATTAAGCCGGTATCCAAAGAAGGTTCGGAGCGGCTGATAAGAGCTGCGATAAAATACGCATTAGAACACAGGCTGCCATCCGTTACCATTGTGCACAAGGGTAACATAATGAAGTACACCGAGGGAGCGTTTAAGATATGGGGCTATGAACTTGCTGAAAGGGAATTTGGCGACCAGGTGTATACATGGGGTCAGTGGGAGAAAGCAAGAAAGACACAGGGTGAAGATGTGGCTAATGCCAAAATGAAAAATGCCGAGGCACAGGGCAAGCTGATAATCAAAGATGTTATCGCAGACAACTTTCTGCAACAACTGCTGATAGCTCCGAAAGACTATTCAGTTGTTGCTACACTGAATCTGAATGGTGACTATATATCTGATGCAGCGGCTGCATCGGTAGGGGGTATAGGCATAGCACCGGGCGCGAATATCAATTATCTCACAGGTCATGCGGTATTTGAGGCTACACACGGTACTGCGCCCCGCTTTGCGAATACCAATACAATGAATCCTTCGTCTTTGTTGCTCAGCGGTGTTATGATGCTCGAGTACCTGGGCTGGCACGAAGCCGCAGCAAGTATTGAAGAAGCGCTGGCAACAACTATTATGCGTAAACGGGTAACTATAGATTTTTATAATCTTATGCACGATGCTACATTGTTGAAAACGGATGAATTTGCGTTAGAGATCATAAAGAATCTGAAATAGGATTTTGATTATCTCAATAACTAATTTGAACCGGCCAAATGTGTAATTGACCCAAAACCAAGGGTCGATTTGTGAATATTATCCTATTAAATCGTTAATGAACTTGTTAGATTTAAAATATTTAATAAATTGAGGTTAAATTTGTATTTCTGACGTTATCTGTAAAACATGTCCCTGAATCTCGCCTCTTACATTGACCATACCATATTGAAACAGACCACAACCGTGTCTGAAGTGGACAAAGTATGCATAGAAGCATCTTTGGAAAATTTTGTTGCGGTCTGTATCCCACCGAAATACGTACCTGGTGCCCGGAAATTACTGGATGGTTCACGCGTGAAAGTGGTAACTGTTGTCGGCTTCCCAATGGGTTTTGGAGCAACGGAGACCAAAGTGAAGGAGATAAATGATGCATTGCATATGGGGGTAGATGAAGTGGATATGGTTATTGATCTGGGTGCATTGAAAAGCGGCGACTGGAAGCACCTGGAACATGAGATAAAAGAATGCGTTAAGCCGGTTTACGATGCGGGCAAAGTGATTAAAGTGATTGTGGAGAGTGGCATGCTAACCGACGGCGAACTCGAGGCCTGCTGTGCTTTATATGGCAATCATGATATCGACTTTATGAAGACATCTACCGGCTATGCCGATAAAGGTGCGACCATTAAGGCTGTGCGGTTGATGAGGGAACGTTTGCCGCAACGCATTGGTATCAAGGCTTCCGGTGGTATTCGCAGCTATGCTTTTGCAAAAGAGTTGATCGATGCGGGAGCAACAAGGCTGGGGAGTTCTGCAAGTATACAGATCATGAAGGAGTGCAGGGAAGCAGCGAAGATGGAAAATGAGTTCTAAGTTTTTGCGAGTTAAGAGCATTTGAATAGGAATGAAGTTATTACACTATATACCGGTTGTTTTTGTGTTTCTGTTTTTCTCCGTTCGGGCAACCGCGCAGGACAACTCAAGTGGCGATGTTGTAGTGCATTCAGACCCGAGATTGTCTATGCTACTTAAGAAAAAGCATACTGACGTACAAGCATCATCAATAAAGATTTCCCACAAAAGTTCCCCTGCGCCATCGCATCTCGCCGAAGCTGTTGCAGTACACAACCCCGGAGATCCTATAGTGCGGCCTGCAACAACCTTGACAGCGCCTGCCGGACCCGAAAAACCCGTTCGCAGGTGGGTGCCCATTCATAGCGGGAGGGTCATCTATTCCGGTAAGGGATATCGCGTGCAGGTATATTACGGCACAGACCGAAGAAAAGCTATAGACATAAAGACAGAATGTATGCGGCAGTTTCCCGGCGTGCGCACCTACATCACCTACAATTCCCCATGCTTTCGTGTAAAAGTGGGCGACTATCGCAACCGGAGCGAAGCAGAAAGTGTATTGAGGGAGGCTAACTCATTATATCACCCCTGCATGATCGTACCAGACCTGGTGAACGTAACTGCTTTCTAGATCAGCCCGAAAATAATATCTTTATCAGTTCATACAATCGTCGCACGACGAACAAACTGGTTTCTTAATAATAAACGAAGCGACGACCGTAGCCAACCGACAGCAGATGATACTTACAAGAATTAAAGAAAAAGCAGAACAGTACTTTCGCGAAGTACAGGATATACGTCATCATATTCACGCTCACCCCGAGTTATCGTTCAGGGAGTACAATACTTCGGCCTTTGTCTCAGACAAGTTAAAAGAGTGGGGCATCAGTCATAAAGCGGGGATAGCAGGCACCGGCATCGTGGCGCTCATAGAAGGCCGCGATCCCGGTAAACGCTGCATTGCGCTGCGCGCTGATATGGACGCACTGCCCATAAAAGAAGAAAATGCCACCAGCTATAAGTCGCAGAATGACGGGGTAATGCATGCATGCGGTCATGATGTGCACACCAGTTGTCTTTTGGGTGCCGCACACATTCTGTACGACCTGCGAAACGAGTGGGAAGGAACGGTGAAATTGCTGTTTCAGCCCGGTGAAGAGATGCATCCCGGCGGGGCAAGCATTATGATAAAGGAAGGTGCGCTGGAAGATCCTAAACCTGACGCTATTTTCGCGCTGCATGTTTACCCGGCCTTGCCAAGTGGCACCACAGGCTTTCGTGCAGGGCAATACATGGCAAGCGCAGACGAAATATATATCACTATACTTGGCAAAGGAGGGCACGCAGCGCTGCCGCACCAGACTGTTGATCCGATCGCTATTGCTGCCCAGGTCATTACCGGCTTACAGCAAGTTGTATCCCGCAAGGCGAACCCGCTCACACCTTCTGTGCTGTCTTTTGGGAAAATACAGGGCGGTTCTGCCACTAATATTATCCCGGACAAGGTGGAGATACTTGGCACATTCAGGACATTTGACGAGAAATGGCGCTACGAGGCACATAAATGGATAAAGGATTTTACTGAGCAGACGTGTGCCGCATATGGCGCGAAGGCTATTGTAGATATACCCGCCGGTTATCCGTCTGTGTTTAACGATCCGGCTTTAACCAATCAAGCCATAGACTGGGCAAAGATTTATCTCGGCGAACCCAACGTTCGGGAACTGGACATGCGCATGGCCGGCGAAGATTTCAGCTTCTACACGCAGCACATGCCCGGTTGTTTTTTTCGTATAGGTACCAGCAGAGAGGGTAAGGATTTCATCGCTCCAGTACACACACCCCATTTTGATATTGATGAAGATGCCATGAAAGTGGGGATGGGTATGATGGCCTGGTGCGCAGTGAAAAGCCTCACGACTTCTGCCATCTGAGTAGATGAAAGCCATCATAGCCAAAATTGCTTAGGTTCTCTTCCAGACGATTGCCGCGTTACACCCTCCGAAACCCGACGCGGTTTTCAGCGCATAATTTATGTTTGCGGCCTGCATCACCTTAGTTACGTTTATGGCTTTCGGAACTCCGAGGTCGGCATAGCCGGCGGAAGGGATCAGGGATTGATGGCTTAAGCTTTCAAGCACCATTGCGCTTTCCAGCACGCCGGCCGCGCCCAATGTATGCCCGATATACCCCTTGAAACTGTGAACAGGGGAGTGCAGCAGGCCGGCAATATCAAATGCCTTTGCTTCCATCTCGTCGTTGTACAGGGTTGCTGTCCCATGTGCGGATATCATGTCTATTTTAGTCGGCGAAATGGCTGCAATTTGCAAAGCCCTCGTTACCGCATCGGCCAATTCCTCACCTGTTCTCGATGGGCCGGATATATGGTTCGCATCGTTTGAGGTTGCGCCGCTGACCAACTGGCCCGGGCAATGCTGCGTTTTATTTACCGAGAGGATAACGGTTGCGGCGGCCTCGCCCAGCGTTATGCCTTTCCGGGCGGCATCAAAAGGTCGGCAGGGCTCATCAGATATTGCCTGGAACGACTGGAAGCCACTCAGCACAAATTTCGAAAACCGGTCGGCGCCGGTAACAATAGCGTGCTTATACCGTCCCGACTGCAGCAGGCGAGCACCATGTTGAAGTGCAATTACGCCCGAAGCACAGGCGTGCGAGACAACTATGGGCTTTGCGCTTATGCCATTGTTTTTCGCTATCAGGCCTGCCGATGTATGCAACAGCACTCGCGCGTCGGGTGTCTGTCCCAGTAGCTCTATATTGCCTTTGGTTGTGGAAAGAATGAACACTGTCTTGCTGAGATCCAATTCATCCTCCAGGTTGCTCAGCGCCTTGGCAACGGAAAAGGATGCCATCTGTTCAAAGGGAGTAAGGTATATATCGCCGCGTGTCTGCTCCTGGATAGCCTGCCATTGCGCGGGGTCCAGCTTAGAGGCCATAAACGGGCTGTTGCTCAGTGCCTGGTCTTCGTATCGTTTGATACCTGTTTTGCCCGCGCATACGGCCAGCCAGTGAGCGGCCGTATTCATTCCCAACGAAGAGACAATGTGCGAAGAAATGGCGTAAACGGGAACCACCTATTTTGTTTGATCGGTGTGTACAAATATCTTGAACTCGCAGCTCGCAATTTCCCTGTCGCCGCACATTACCTTACCACTTACGAGATGAAAGCTTAGCAGCGTCTGCAGGAAAACCGTTTCAGTAAGTATAGTGTCTCCGGTTTTTGGCAATTCGAGGATCTGTACATTTTTCAACGCTGCGATATATCCCCCCGGCATTGGTTTTCCCTCCTTCTTCGATTTGTAGCCTGTGCCGGCTCCTGCCGTCTGTGCCATATTTTCTATCAGTCCGGGTTCTGTAAAAAAACCGTTCTTGACAAATATGTTATCGCCGGTTATCGTCAGTGTGGTTTGTGTGATCGTTTCTTCGGCTTTTACTACGTCGCCGATCATGATGAACGGCGGCCGTTGCGGTATGTAGCTTAATATATCGGGATTCATACTGGAAGATTGTAAAGGTAAAAATTCAAAGGAGAACCCCCAAATCATTATTGCAGCATATAATGCGCTGAAAATACACTTCTTTAATGTTTATTTTTTATTTTTGATTAAATGAAGCACACTGTAAATATCCTGTTGCTCGTTTTTTCGCTGGCGTTTTGCCTCAATTTGTTCGCCCAGCAAAAAGGCAAGGCAAAGCACATATTTAAACCGACAGTGTACCTCGGACAGTCGCAATTGACAGGCGGCGCGATAAAGAAAGAGGACTTCAACAGATTTCTCAGGCAGGGGCTCACATCGCGCGATTCAGTTGGCGACAAGTACAAGATCGTAAGTTTTGACTTTATTTATGGTGAGCGTATCCTTTACGAAGACTCTATCGGCAACCTGAAGGTGCTGGTCGACTTTAATACGTCCTATTGCCCCGGCGATACAATTACCACCGACATGGCAACAACCGTTCATGCCGAACAGTCGAAAACAGGCGAAGAGTCGCCCGGCATATATGACCGTATCAAGCCCGGCGACACGATCTACTTTGATCACATCAGGGTGGAGCGCCTGGCTAAGAATGCTGTCATCTCGCTTTCCGATACCATTCCCATAGCCGGAAAGGGTATGAAATTCTGGATCGTTAAGTAATGTTCTCGGACGATCCGTTTATCATGCCATCTGTAATACCGAGACACTCTGCATAGATCATACGAATTTGCAACCGGGAGTTTATATTTTGGTCATAAACGATTTGGACGTTAGGAGATTCGTGAAGGAATAGCGGTTTATTCCATAAATCATTACCTTTATTGGATAAGACCAACCTATGAAACAGATACTTCTTACCGCCTCACTCGGGTTCATTTTTATTACTACTTACGGAAGAAAATCCTTTGATGTTGCAGCAGCCAGGCAATCCGCATGCGCTCTGGCGGCAACCAACGGGCGCAGTCCGCTGTTTTTTATGGAAAACAAGGGAGCCGTATCCGACCAGGTCGGCAGGGCGAGAAGCGATATTCAGTTTAGCGTGCCGGCCTCCCGTGGATTGAACATCTTTATCGGCGCAGGTGCGATTCATTATCAATTTAACAAGGAAACAGGCCAGGTACAATCAGGAAGGATGGAAACATCTGCCCATGATGCGGTATTCGAAATGCACCGTATGGACGTTGAATTGCTTGGTGCCGATAAGAATGCGCACATGCTTATGTTCGACAGGCAGGACTATTTTGAGAACCGTTTTGCCGCGGGCTCATCTGCGCAGCCTGCAACCTCCCACGCATGCCGCAAGATCGTTTACCAAAATATTTACCCGCATATCGATTGGGTATTGTACACAAACAATGGGTCTTTGAAACACGAATTTGTGGTAAGAAAGGGCGGCAAAGTGTCTGATATTCGGATTAAGTACGGAGGTGCAAGCGACATAAAATTAAACGCAAGCGGAAGTCTGATAGCGGCAACCGCTCAAGGTACTGTAACAGAGCAGGTGCCGTCAAGTTTTCAGCAGGACGGAAAAAAAGTAAAAAGTGAGTTCCGGCTTAATGGGGACATTTTAACTTACGATGTCAGCAGCTACAAGGGCGACCTGACAATTGACCCGGTACTTGAGTGGGCTACTTACTATGGAGGTGGCAGTAATGATCGTGCAAACGCTGTGGCCGCCGACGACTCAGGCAATGTATATGTTGCCGGGGAAACGAACAGCACGGCGTCGATCGCTACGATCGGGGCCTACGATGTTACGTTTGGCGGCGGCATATCTGACGCATTTATTGCAAAGTTCAACAGCCAGGGTGTGCGGCAGTGGGCCACTTATTTTGGTGGCAGCGGCGATGACTTCGCAACAGGTGTGGCGCTGGACCAGGCCAACAATGTTTACATCGCTGGCAGAACATCAAGCACCACCGGAATATCTACACCGGGCTCTAACCAGCCTGGTTATGGTGGAGGAGTTAATGACGCATTCCTCGCCAAGTTCAGCAGCGGGGGCAATATTCAATGGGCTACCTATTATGGGGGCAGCCTTGACGATGATGCTACCGGTGTGGCTACGGATGTGTCGGGAAATATTTATATCACCGGCTACACCAGCAGTTCAAACGGCATCTCAACATCCGGCGCTTATCAGTTTGTGTACGGCGGTGGCCGCGATGTATTTTTGGCAAAATTCACCAGCGCAGGCGTTATCGTTTGGGGCACATACTACGGAGGCTTGAATTACGATTCAGGTGGCGGTATTGCCACCGACTTGTCGGGAAATGTATTCATTACCGGCTCCACAACATGTACCATTGGTATTGCTACACCGGGCTCCTATCAGAACACATTCGGAGGCGGCGCTACTGATGCTTTCTTAACGAAGTTTAGTGGCGCAGGTGCGCTCCTGTGGGGAACCTACTATGGCGGCTTTTTTTATGACTACGGTACTGGGTTGGCCACGGACAGTCTCGGCAACATATTCATGACCGGGTGGACGGAAAGCACCACGGGCATTGCCACACCGGGGGCTTTCCAGGATACCATCGGCGGTGGTGCAAATGATGCCTTTGTTGCTAAGTTCAATAGTGCCGGTGGTATCAATGGGCAACTTACTATGGCGGCAGTGGCGATGATTT
>CAYNGS010000100.1:0-8453 GCA_964396625.1 uncultured Flavipsychrobacter sp. | reverse complement strand
GGCCTGCTGTACATAACAGACATTAGCTGGGGCCGCGTAACGCACCCGAGCGAAGTGCTGCATAACGGCCAGAAACTGAACGTGGTGGTACTCGACTTTGATGACGAGAAGAAACGTATCAGCCTCGGCCTGAAACAACTCACTCCCCACCCATGGGACAACCTGCCTGCAGAGATCGCAGAAGGCGCTCATGTGAAGGGCAAGGTGGTGAACATTGAAGATTATGGTGCATTCCTCGAGATCATGCCCGGCGTAGAAGGCCTGGTACACGTTTCAGAGATCACGTGGTCTTCTCAGCCTATCAACGCCAAAGAATTCTTCAAACTTGGCGAAGAGTATGAAGCAGTAGTGGTAACCCTCGACAAGGACGAACGTAAGATGAGCTTGTCTATCAAGCAGATGACGCAGGATCCTTGGGATACTATCGAAAATAAATTCCCGGTTGACAGCCGCCACACAGGCGTTGTCAAGAACATCACTCCTTACGGCGTATTTGTTGAACTTGAAACCGGCATCGGCGGCATGATACACATCAGCGACCTGAGCTGGATCAAGCGCTACAACCACCCAAGTGAATTTGTGAAAGTGGGCGAAAAAATAGATGTGGCTATCCTGTCTATCGACAAGGAAAACCGCAAGCTGGCGCTCGGCCACAAACAACTGGAGGAAGATCCGTGGAATACCTTCGAGACTGTGTTCCCTATCGGATCCATTCACGAAGGCAGCGTAACGCGCAAGGATGACAAGGGTGCTACAGTACAGTTACAGTACGGCCTTGAGGCTTATGCTCCTATCCGTCACCTCCGCAAGGAAGATGGCGGTGTAGTGGAAGCTGAAGAGACACTGCCGTTCATGATCATAGAATTCGATCGTAACGACAAGCGTATCATGGTTTCTCACTCGAAAGTTTGGGAACAGGTTAAGACCGAAGAAAAGGAAGCTGCAAGAAAAGAAGCTACTGCCGAATCGGAAAAAACCAAGAAAGCGGTTAAGAACATACAGAGCAAAGTGGAAAAGCCAACCCTCGGCGACCTCGGAGCACTTGCCGCTATTAAAGACAAAATGAAGCAGGCGGAAAATGATGCTGAGGCGGAAGCTGCGGCGCCAACAGAATAATGCCTGATTCTTTATAATTGATTAAGCCACCCGGTAGAAACCAGGTGGCTTAATTATTTACACAAAGGTCCACAGGGCATTTAAAACTAATTTTTCACTACCGATATCTTCATTGTCTGCTGCAGGCCCGAGCAGGTTATGCCGAGTATATAGTCCCCACCGGGCAGGCTGCTTATGTCAATACTGTGTGCAAGTATGCCTTCCTGCATTTTCCGGCCCGCAATATCATAGATGGCGTAGTTGCCTGCCGCCTGCATGCCGGGCCAGCTTAAGAATAAAGTTTGCGAGGCAGGGTTGGGGGCAACGGATATGTTTTGCTGCCGCGGCTGGCTTCCTACGCTCGTACTGGCAGTGCCGCTGGTGTCAGACAGCCGCGCCACAAACGAATTGCTGCCGGCCAGTGGGCTGCTCAGCGAGAGCGAACCGAAATTTGCAGCCCCGGCATAGCCGCCAGTTACACTTATTGTCCCTGCGTTTGCAGATACACTGTTGCCCGCATCATCGCCAGCGCCGCCTGCAGCTACGGACCACACCGCGCTGCCCGAGCTGTTGAATTTCACCACAAAAACATCATAAGAGCCATGCACGCCGCCGCTGCAGGTTATAGACGGCGTCGCATCGAATGCCACCGTGCCGAGGAACTCGCCCGTAGCATACAGGTTATTATTCTTGTCTATCGCCAGGCCGTATCCCCTGCTGGCCATGTCTGCAGAGCCTGTCGGCGATTTGGCCCAAACCGAATTGCCGGACGAATCGAATTTTGCAATGAAGAAACAAGGCGAGCCATTGCCGCTGAGTGTCACCGTGCCCAGGTCAACGCTGCCCTGCACATTGCCCGTTATATAAATATTCCCGGTAGCATCGCTGCATATACCGTACCCTTCATTAAGGTTGGTTGGCCCGACGCCACCGATGCGCTTGCCCCATGTCACCGTTCCATTGGTATTGTATTTTATGAGGTAGGCGTCGAATACCCCGGCACTGGTTAAGACAGTTGTGCCGAACGTATCCTTGTTTTCCAGAAACCCTGTTACGATCATATTGCCGTTTGCATCGGCCGTCACACCTCTTGCGCCGCTGGATCCTGTGCCCTTGCTTTGTTTCGCCCACAGCAGGTTGCCGTTCGCATCCAGCTTGGCTACGAAGGTTTGAGACGCGCCCCAGAGTCTTGTGCTCTCCAGTGTCAGTGAATCGCTGAACTGGCCGGCGGTGTAAACATTGCCTGCGGCATCAGCAAAAATATTCGCATTCCCAACCTGGCAGTACCCTACCGACTGCGTGGCCCATACCGGCATACCGGTGGCGTCGTACTTGGCCACAAACAGATTCTCTGCGGCAAAGTCGGTATCCGTATTGCTTAGCGCTGTGCTGCCAAAATCGATGGACGTGTGGAAATACCCGGTCACATAAATATTGCCGGTCGCATCCACGAAAACATCATTGCCCGCGTCTGCGCCCGTACCACCACCGCTGCGCACCCAGGCTATTGCACCGGCAGTATCATACTTCACAAGGCAGTAGTCAGAACCGCCTGCCGAGACAAGCGTGGTACTGCCAATGGTCACAGTGCCGGTGAAGGAGCCGACGACATAAGTGTTTCCTTTGTTGTCAACGGCAAGTTTGCTGCTGATGACCTTGCCCGAATCATCGCAATTTTTTGCCCAGGAAAATATCTGGGCATTGGAACGACTGCTGTTGCATAAAAGCAGGGAAGATAAAAAGACGAGGTAAGTGAT
The DNA here is from genome assembly GCA_964396625.1 of uncultured Flavipsychrobacter sp. Taxonomy (GTDB): domain Bacteria; phylum Bacteroidota; class Bacteroidia; order Chitinophagales; family Chitinophagaceae; genus Nemorincola. The sequence continues at coordinate 5,601 of CAYNGS010000100.1, read as the reverse complement.
ATGAGTTTTCATGCTGTAAAATTGACGCACAGACAGAAAGAAAATCTCACTTTATACGGGGGATTTTGAAGGCTCGGATTAATCGGGCAAATCAGCTAACTTTGATGGCACACCTACTTTAGTTTTTTTCAAATCAATTTCACATTCTCATATTTTCACATTATCACATTATACAAATGGCCTGGGCAGAAAAAGACAACTCACTCTACAGAAGCTTTAAATTCAGCGACTTCGGCGAAGCTTTCTCGTTTATGACCCACGTGGCCCTGCTGGCCGAGAGGGCCAACCACCACCCCACCTGGACAAATACCTACAATAAGGTAGAGATATGGCTGTGCAGCCACGACGCGGGCAATAAAATAACAGACCGCGATAAAAAGCTGGCGGCTCAGATCGACAAGATCATCGGGAAATAGAAAAGAAAAAAGAGGCCCCCCCCGAAAGCCGGACTACCTTTCGAGCTGGTGGCGTGCAGCCTTGCGTGGGAAACGAACCGCTAATCCACCATGAACCAGGCCCTTATAGCCCATGCCCACCTCGAGGAACGCTGCTACCTGCCGGCCCACCCGCACACCAATAGGTGTAGCCTGGAAGCCATAAGCCCACACACCTGAATTGTCTTTCTCATCGGTCCTCAAACTATTGTTTTGAAATATTGTAACGCCATAGGATAAGGAGCCATACAATTTCACCCTTACCTTTTCAGCCCATGAGTCCATATAGGCCACGCTCACTTCAGGAGCTATGGTGGTGAAGTTGCCCCAGTTATTGATCGTCTCAACGCCGACACCCAGGCCGACAGTAACATTCCCGGAGAGATAGTACCGATACGTGATGGCGGGCGTGCCTGACGAATAAGTATATGGCGAACCATTTATTAAAGTGTACACGCTGCCGTAGCCATACCCTATCGCTATCTCACTCTTCCCCTTCTGGGCCATGCTGCGTGGTACGAAACTGATCATTGATAGCACAAGACAAAAAACATATATCTTTCTTTGCATCATAAACGTATTTAAACTGAATGAACTATTGTATTTATAAGGGTTAAAGATATAGTAAACTTTGATTTCTCCAAAGCTATTTGCCCAAACAACCTTGCATGAACCGTGCACCAACGGGTATTTTATGCACACGGATTTAAAAACGATATTCCCCGCTATTCAACCTATTGTCTAATGAACTATTTTTGCCGCTTATGTACCAACCACTCAGTAATGAACAGCTAAATGCCGTAGCCAACGAATATGGCACACCGGTTTATGTATACCATGCCGAAAAAATTGCGGATCAATACAGCAAGCTCACAGAAGCCTTCAAGAGCCACCCCACGAAATTTTTCTATGCCTGCAAGGCGCTGAGCAATGTGAACATACTGAAGTACATAAAAAGCCTCGGCGCACTGCTCGATTGCGTGAGCATAAACGAAGTACAGTTGGGATTATTGGCAGGGTTCAAACCGGGCGAAATACTTTTTACACCTAATTGCGTCGACTTCAATGAGGTGCTGGAAGGAGCCGCGCTTGGTGTGCGCATCAATATCGACAACATCTCTATTCTCGAGCAGTTTGGCAATCATTTCGGCAACAGCTACCCCGTATGTATCCGCATCAACCCGCATATCGTAGCCGGGGGCAACTACAAAATATCTACGGGCCATATTGACAGCAAGTTTGGTATATCCATTCACCAGTTGCGCCACATAGAGCGCATAGTGAAAACCACGCGCCTGCACGTGCAGGGCCTGCACATGCATACCGGCAGCGAGATCAAGGACATTGACGTGTTTCTGCAGGGGCTCGATGTTATGTTCGGCATAGCGGCTCATTTCGAAGGACTGGATTTTATCGACCTCGGCAGCGGCTTTAAGGTGGCCTACAAGGAAGATGAACACGACACAGATGTAAAAGAGCTGGGCGCGAGAGTGGCAGAAGCAGCAAATAAATTTGAAGCCGAGTATAACAAAGTGCTGGAAATATGGTTCGAGCCGGGCAAATACCTCGTCAGTGAGTGCGGCTCATTCATTGTGAAGGCAAATGTTATCAAGCAAACCACCGCCACGGTGTTCGTGGGCGTCAATTCAGGCTTTAACCACCTCATAAGGCCCATGTTCTACGATGCCTACCACCGCATCACTAACATATCCAATCCCGACGGGGCAAAACGCATCTACACCGTTGTAGGCAATATCTGCGAAACCGATACCTTCGCCTGGGACCGCGTCATCAGCGAGGTGCGCGAGGGCGACTACCTTGTTTTTCACAATGCGGGAGCCTACGGATTTGAGATGAGCAGCAACTTCAACTCGCGCCTGAAACCCGCGGAGGTTTTAGTAAAGAGTGGCAAACCTCAGCTCATCAGGAAAGCAGACAAATTTGAAGATCTGCTGAGAAACCAGGTTTTGGAGATGGTTGATTAGTTGATGGGTTGAATTGTCAGCTATGAGTTGCAGCAATTATTTCGTGCCTGAAAAAGCGCTTAAGAAGTGATTCAAAAAATTCACATCCGGCTAATATTTTTGAAGGCTGGAAACTAAAATCAGGTAACCGCACGTGCCTAAGCCTCATTAACGATCAGCTTGAAACCTGAGCCATAGGCGTTGAGTATCTCTATGCCGGGATCGTCTTTCAGCAGCTTGCGTATCTTGCTGATGTAGACGTCCATGCTCTTTCCGGAGAAGTAGTCGTCATTGCCCCACACCTTGTTCAGTATCACCGACCGGGGTACGAGTTCTTCCCGGTTCTGAATAAGGATGCACAGCAGTTCCGCTTCCTTCGAGCTCAGGCGGCGAATGTCGTCGCCGATGCGCAGGGTCATTTTCTTGTGGTCGAAAAGGTACCTGCCTATCTTTTTCACCTTTTCGTTGGTCGTTGTTCTGTTCTGGGTGCGCCGCAGTATGGCGTTGATACGCAGGTATAGTTCGTGGGTGCTGAATGGCTTGGTGATATAGTCATCGCCACCTATCTCCAGCCCCCGTATGCGGTCTTCGTGCATAGACCTGGCCGTAAGGAAAATGATGGGCACATCGTTATTGATGGACCTTATCTCTTCAGACAGGGTAAAGCCATCCATTACCGGCAGCATGACGTCGAGGATGCACAGGTCAAATTCCTGCGCCGTGAACGCAGATATGCCATCGCCGCCGTTATTGCACCACGTGGTGGAAAATCCTTTATTATCAAGGTTCTCCTTGAGCAATAGCCCCAGGTTGGTATCATCCTCCACAAACAGTATCCGGGTCATCCTAAAGCGTTTAAATTTTTCGGAAGGAAAATAGTGAATTTAGTGCCAATACCTTTTTTACTCCGCACCTGTATCGTTCCCCTGTGTGCATCCACAATATACTGAACATAGCTCAGGCCAATGCCAAAGCCCTTCACATCGTGCCGGTCGCTTTTATCGCCCCGGTAAAAACGCTCGAACATATACTTCATCGTTTCTTCCGACATACCGATGCCATTGTCCTGCAGCTCTATCACCACCCTGCCCTCTGCTTCCGAAGTGGATATGGTAAGCACCAGGTTTTCCTTGCTGTACTTTATTGCGTTATCGATGAGGTTATGCAGCATCTTGCCCAGCAGTCGCCTGTCGCCATAGAGCCACAGGTTGGGCGCAAACCGGCATTCCACCACGGCCTTTATCTTTTCCAGTTGTATCGCAAAGGCGTTCAGTGTTTCCTTTACCAGCTCGTTTATCTCCACCCTGTCCGGAAAAGCATCGGGCCTGGTATGCTCAATGGCTGCAAGCTGCAGCATCTGCTCTACATTGTTTTGCATGCGCCGGTTCTCTTCTTCTATAATATCCACGTACAGCGGGTTGCCGGCGCCGGCATGCCGCCAGTTCTCTGCCGCGAGGTTGATGTTGGTAATGGGCGTGTTGAATTCGTGGGTGATGTTGTTGATGAACATGCTCTTCATTTCAGACAGCTTCTTCTGGTCCAGTATCGTCTTTACAAAATAGGCGTATGACACTACAAGCACAATGATAATGGCTATGGAAGAAATCATCACCACCAGCATGGAGCGGATGGAGTGACCGGTGGGGTCCTCCATGTACAGGAACAGCTCGTAGGGCTTATTAAAATTGTCGCCCAGCATAGATATTTTTACAAAGCTCTTCGCCAGGTGTGCAGGTATGGTGCCTCCGTGCAGGTACTCGTACTTATCGCTGCCCACGCGCTTTATGCCCATTTCATACACCGTATCGAAATCATTTTTTTTGAGGGTTTCTTTTATCACGGAGTCCAGGTCGTCGGGGTCTATGAGCTCGTCCAGCGACTGGCTGTTGTTCAGCGCCTGCCTGAAGCTGGCCATGTTCACGTTTGGCAGCTTGTAAGAGTTGGTGTCTATCCGCTTCACATGAACGCCGGGCGCTACCAACTTAAATTTGAGCGCGATGTCCACCGTTGCTGGCGTCTGGAATGCGAGGAAATTGTCTTTGTCAAAAACCGTGTCTTTCCTCTGTCCCTTCTGAAAGTAAAAAACGTTGTACAGGCTCAGCGTATCTATGTAGCCCACCGGCGGCGCTATGAATTTTTTGTCCTTGTACTGCTGCTTGAGGATGTAGATGCCCTCGTCTTTCTTTATATATGCCTTGGAATACAAGTAGAAACAGTACGCGCTCTCCTCCTCTTCCTTTATCACATTATTGAGCTCATTTTTCAGGTTGCGCTCGGCAGCAAGTTTTTGCAGGCGGATGCCGGTAGCCATCCAGTAGAGCTGAACACCGATAAGGCTTACGATGACAATACCGACTATGAAGAATAAATTCCTTTGTTTTACCGATCCCCTTTTTCTCATCAGCGAATGTTGTGGCTCCGCGCCACTGGTTTCAACCTATAAAAGTAGAATAATGTGCCCTTTGCATGAGGCATTTAAGTTTTTTTAAGAATGTTTATTGTTTATTATGGTTCGTTAAGGTTATTTAAACATTGTTATAATAAGTTATTTTTTTGATCGGATAGCTTTGGTAAAAAAAGGCTATGACACGGAAAACTACATTAAACACACTTATGCTCCTTGCACTGTTCATAAGTGTATGCACGGTACATGCAGACGGCCAGTGGTCGCCCATAGCAAAAATGGGAGTGGGCCCCACAGATGGTTGCTTCAGCTTCAGCCTGCACGGCAAGGGCTATGTGGGTGGCGGCTCTAACGGCAGCCATTTTTATGCTTATGATACCACTGCCAACACCTGGACGCTGAAGGGCAGCGCCCCTGCCGGCCGGATACGCGGCTTTGGCATCGGGTTCATGGCCAACAACCACGGCTATGCGGGCTGCGGAGACACCTGCTCAGACCTGTGGATGTATAATGACACGACCAATGCATGGACACAAAAAACAAACTTTCCCGGCGGGCAGCGCAATGCGATGCTTTGCTTTGTGATCAATGATACGGCCTATGCAGGAGGCGGTTTTGACCCCGCAGGCGGCGAGTGGAACGATTTCTATAAATACAACCCATTCACCGACACATGGACGCCCCTGGGGCCGCTGCCGGTGACAGGCGTGGGCTTCCCGGCCTGGTTTGTGATAAACGGAAAGGGCTACCTGGCCGGCGGAGAGGTGGGCACACGCGAATCTATCGGCCTGTGGGTATT
>CAYNGS010000099.1:0-8453 GCA_964396625.1 uncultured Flavipsychrobacter sp. | reverse complement strand
CTTTGTGGCCTGGGCCATGTCTCGGATAAGGAGGGGATCTCGCTCGATGGCATTGCCGACAACTATGATGTTGGCGCCGGCGGTGCAGTTTTCATATACTTTTTCGGGGGTGAGGATGCCGCCGCCAACAAACAAGGGTATATCAATATGGCTGCTGACGGTGCGGATCATGTCGTGTGAGACGGGCCTGCGGGCCCCGCTGCCGGCATCGAGATAAATAATGTGCTTGCCCTGCAGCTCACCGGCCCATGCGGTGCAAAGTGCTATCTCGGGCTTATCTGCCGGGATGGGCATGGCATGGCTGATGTACGAAACTGTGGTTTGCACCCCGCCATCGACAATAATATAACCGGTGGATATAACTTCGAGTCCGCTGGCCCTGACAAGGGGTGCAGAGACCACGTGCTGGCCAATGAGCAACTCGGGGTTGCGACCGGAAATAAGCGAGAGGTACAAAAGGGCATCGGCATAGGGGGTGACCTGAGCCGGGCTGCCGGGAAAGAGCACCACTGGAATATCGCTCTCTGTCTTGAAGCGTTGTATGCACAGCTCCATCTGGTGGGCCATAAGCAGGCTACCGCCCATGAGCAGGTAGTCGACCCCGGCATCGTTGCAGAGGCGTGCGAGGTACGGTATATCGGTCGGCGCTATCTTGTCGGGATCGGCAAGAACGGCGAAGCCACTTTTATTTTGCGCCTTTAGGGCGCGCAACTGTGTATAAATAGCGCCTGTTGCCATGGTGTGTTGGTGACTCTAGGTTATTTGGTTGACTTGTTCCCGCCTTTGCTGAAGCTTCGGCGGGAGAGGGATAAGCTTATGGGTTTTGTTTTTTCAGGAGGTCGCGGATGTCTGTAAGGAGTTTTTCGGTTGTTGTGGGTTCTGCCGCCTTGGCTACCTCGGCCTCCATTTCTTTCCTTCTCATTTTGCCCATAGCCTGGATGACGAGGAAAATGAAGAATGCGATGATGAGGAAGTCGACAATGGTCTGTATGAAATGACCATAGGCGAAAACGTTGGCCCCGGCCTTTTTTGCCTCATCGAGCGATTTATAAACATCTCCTTCTTTTGCGGCCCTGAGGACCATGAACTTGTCGACAAACATTTGTCCCTTACCGGTAACAACGCCTACCAGTGGCATAATAATATCGTCGACCATGGCGGTGACGATCTTGCCAAATGCCCCGCCGATGATGACACCGACCGCGAGGTCTATCACGGAGCCTTTCATTGCGAAGGCCTTAAAATCTTTCAGGAAGCTCATGTAGTAAAGGTAAAATTTTTTTGACCTAAAGTATAGCGGCAGGCAATGAAACTATGAGCGCGCTAAGACATTGATTTTTAATACATTTTTAAATAAAACTATCCGTTATATCTGAATGCTAAATAGCCCGATAGATTTTTAAGATACTGCGGAAACTTTTTTTGTGAAAAATGTTTCCATAGTTTTGCGGCCTTGAATTATGGAACCATTAATAAAAATACTCAGTGCATCAGTAGAATTGTTTAGCCAGTATGGCTTTAAAACAATTACTATGGACGATATAGCGCGCAGGGCGGGTATTTCGAAAAAAACACTTTACCAGCAGTTTGCCAACAAGCAGGAGGTGGTGAACGAGTCGGTAGTGTGGTATAAGAACAGTACGCGGGAAAACTGCGAGGCCGTGCTGAAGGGGTCGGAAAATGCGGTGGAGGCGATGGTGAAGATGCTGGCTTTCTTTGATGAAATGCACAAGCGCATAAACCCGATGGCGATGTTTGAAATGCAGCGGTTCTTTCCGGAAGCGTTCCAGACTTTCAGGGATATGCTGGTGGAAAGGGATGTAGTGATGATAAGGGACAATATATTGCAGGGGATAAAGGAAGGCATATATAGGGAAGATATAAATGCCGACTTGATGGCGAGATACCGGCTGGAAACATCGCTGCTGATACTGCAACCCAACCTGCTGGTGAGCGACCGGAACAGCCTGATGTCTGTGGCGCTGGAGATAGGGGAGCATTTTCTGTATGGTATAATGACACCCAAGGGAGAGAAACTATACCAGAAATACAAAGCAAAATATTTGAAACCGCAGCAGTAGCAGAACATTTATTTAAAACAGTAAGGAATTATTACCGGAACGAAATCGTAAAGCAAGTACCCAAAATGAGAAGGATATATATTGCCATAGTTACCGTAATACTGATGCAGCAGGCGGCACACGCGCAGGAAGTGATACATGTGAGCCTGAAGGACTGCATGGACTACGCCATGAAGCACAACTACAACATCAAGAATGCCCAGATAGATGTGCTGATACAAAAGGCGCAGAACAATGAAACGCTGTCGGCCTCTTACCCGCATATTAACGGCAAGGCAGAGCTCGACGACTTCCTTAATCCCACACAGCAGTTTTTCAACTACAGGGCGTTTGGCTACCCGAAAGACAGCTTTGTTCACTTTTCCTTTTCGTTGCCTTATTCCTCCTCTGTGGGGCTGACAGCATCGCAACTGATCTTTGATGGTGCGGTCTTCGTTGCCTGGAAGGCGCGGAATACGGTGATGGAATTTGCAAAGCAAAACACAGCAGTAGCCGAGGAGACGGTAAGGTACAACGTTTACAAGGCCTACAACTCGCTGGTCATCGCCTACCGCCAGTATGACATCATCAAAAGCTCGCTGGGTTATGCGCGGAGCCTGCAGCACGACCTGGAGGTGACCCAGCAAAACGGGTTTGCGGAGAAAATAGATGTGGAGCGCACAAATGTGCAGGTAAACAACCTGGCGACAGACAGTATTCAGATAGGCAACATGCTGAATGTATCAGAAGACATGCTGAAGTTCCAGATGGGCATGAGCATGAGCTCACATGTGATACTCACGGATACTGTGGTGGAGCAGCGCAGGCAGGCTGCCCTTGACCTGCTGGAGCAGCAGGAGAACTATGACCGCATACCCGAATATAATGTGGTGAACACCGCCCTGAAGCTGAACGAGTACAACTTAAAGCGTTACCAACTGACAGCGCTGCCGTCGCTTTCTGCATTTGGTGCAATGGGCGTGAACTACGGGTCGGACAAATTCTCGGACATGGGTAAGTTTAACGACTATTTGTTTAACTCTACCATAGGTATACAGTTGAACATGCCAATATTTAACGGGGCGCTGCGTGTGAACCAGGTAAGGGAAGCTAAGCTGAATATAGAAAAGAGCCGGAACACTATCGAAAATGTAAAATTATCGATCGACTTCCAGGTGCAGACGTCGAGGACGAGCCTGAAGAATGCTATACTGCAGGTGCAAAGCCAGCGACGCAATATGGAGCTTGCCAATGATGTGCTGGACCTGGCACAGAAGAAATACAAAGCAGGTGTGGGCAGCAACCTGGAGGTAACACAGGCGCAGACGGACCAACTGAGAGCACAGACAAACTATTTCAGCGCGCTGCTGGATGTGATAAATGCAGAGGCGGATCTGAAAAAGTCTTTGGGGCAGTTGAAGGTTGATTAGCTGATGTGCTAATTAGCTGATATGTTCCCGCCTTCGCTGAAGGTTCGGCGGGCGAGAGATTGGTTGAATGAGGTGGTAAATTGGGTAAATGATAATTGTTTAGGAATTTTTTGAATTAAAATATAAAACTCACACGATAGATGAAACGGTTATTTTTTTTGATGATACCTGCAATGATCTTCGCATCCTGCGGCGGCGGTAACAAGCCCGATAAGGCGGCTGAACTGGCAAAGCTTAAAAAGGAGCGGGCAGACCTGGACGGTAAGATAAAAAGCCTGGAGGCAGGTAAAACAGACTCGGTAAATCTGAAGGTGACACCGGTTTCGGTAACCGTAGTGCAGCCTACAGAGTTTAATGCGAATGTGGAAGTGCAGTCGCAGATAGTGGGTGATGAGAACGTACTGGCCACCAACCAGGTGCCGGGAATAGTGCAGACAATACAGGTGCAAACGGGGCAGAGAGTGAGCAAGGGACAGGTGCTGGCAACGCTTGATGCTGCCACAGCCGAACACCAGATAGAGGCAATGATGCCGCAACTGACCTTGTTGAAGTCGGTGTATGAAAAACAACAAAAGCTCTGGGCACAAAATATTGGTACCGAGGTGCAGCTGATGACCGCAAAGGCGAATTATGAGGCTACCGAAAAGCAGATATCTGCGCTGAAGTCGCAGAGGGATATGTATAGGGTGGTATCGCCTATAAGCGGGATCGTTGATGCCATAAATCTGAAAGTAGGCGAGGCTGCTGCGCCCGGCATGAACGGAGTGCGTGTGGTAAGCTACGATAAGCTGAAGGCTGAAGCAAACCTCGGAGAGAACTATCTCGGTAAGGTAAAGCAGGGCGACCCGGTGATGCTCGTGCTGCCAAACATCAACGATTCGATCAGCACGACGCTAAGCTACGTGTCGCAGGCTGTGGACCCGGTTTCCCGCGCGTTCATCGTGCAGGTGCACCTGTCGAGCAATAACAAGCTGCACCCGAATATGGCCTGTATCATGAAAATATCGAACTACAAAAACCCGCATGCGATGGTGGTGCCGGTATCGGTGATTCAGAAAACATCGCAGGGCACGATGCTGTATGTGGCAGATGGAGACAAAGCAAAATCTGTGATGGTGACAGTGGGCCGCAATTCCAACGGGCTGGTGGAAATATTGTCGGGCCTCAACCCGGGAGACAAGGTGATAACCAGGGGTTTTGAGGAACTGGATAACGGGCAACTGGTGACGATACAATAAATGACAACTGCCGCGACCTTAAGACAGAGACAAGAGAACGCTACACTAAAGACTCAGGACTAAAAGATATTCAAATGAAGGATTCATTCAAGGAGTTTAAACCATCCAGTTGGGCTATCAACAACCGCACGGCTGTATATATACTTACCGTTATTATAACGCTGGCGGGGCTTATGGCATACAACAGCCTGCCGAAAGAGAAGTTTCCGGAAATAAAATTTCCGCAGATCATTGTTCAAACGGTATATCCAGGCACATCTCCGGAGAACATGGAAAACCTCGTTACCAAGCAGATCGAAAAACAGGTCAAGAATCTTACGGGTGTAAAGAAGGTCACGAGTAATTCCTTCCAGGACTATTCGGTAGTGATAGTGGAATTTAACCCGGATGTGCAGGTGGATAAGGCCAAACAGGATGTTAAGGATGGGGTGGACAAGTCGAAACAGGACCTGCCCAAGAATCTGCCTTACCAGCCCGAAGTGAAGGATATAGACCTTTCCGAGTTCCCGATACTGTCGGTAAATATTTCGGGCAACTACGATCTGAACCGGTTGAAAAAATACTCGGACCGGATAAAGGACAATATTGAAGCACTGAAGGAAATAAAGCGGGTGGACATGGTGGGTGCGCCCGAGCGTGAGATACAGATAAATGTGGACCTGTATAAGATGCTGGGTACAGGGCTCACCTTTGGCGACATACAGAATACGATCTCTTCCGAGAACGTATCAGCCTCTGCCGGTGAAATATCCATGAACAACCAGAAGAGGGTATTGACCATACGTAATGAATATAAAACGGCAGAGCAGATGGGCAACACCATCATCCGGAACCAGCAGGGAAAGGCGATATACCTGAAAGACATAGCCGATGTGAGCGACAACTTTGCAGAGCAGAAAAGTTATGCGCGCCTCGACGGGAAAAACGTGATCACGCTGAATGTGATAAAGGCAAAGGGTAAGAACCTCATTGATGCATCGGACAATGTGTCGGATGTGGTGGCAAAGATGAAAAAGACCGGGCTGCCTGCGGATCTGAAAATAGTGATCACCGGCGACCAGTCGCAGAATACAAGAGATACCCTTCATGATCTTATAAACACGATCATCATCGGGTTTATACTTGTGACGGTTATCCTCATGTTTTTTATGGGTGTTACAAATGCGCTGTTCGTTGCCTTGTCCGTTCCGCTGTCGTGTGCCATTGCATTTCTTGTGATGCCAGCAATAGGCTTTACACTCAATATGATCGTTCTTTTCTCGTTCCTGCTGGCGCTGGGCATTGTGGTGGATGATGCGATAGTGGTGATAGAGAATACGCACAGGATATTTGATAACGGGAAAGTACCCATTGCAAAGGCGGCTAAGATAGCGACCGGGGAGGTGTTCCTGCCGGTATTGTCCGGCACGGCAACAACGCTTATGCCCTTTGTGCCGCTGGCATTCTGGAACAGTATTATCGGTAAGTTCATGTTCTTCCTGCCTATTACGCTCATCATCACGCTAGTGGCATCGCTGCTGGTAGCGTATATCATTAACCCAGTTTTTGCGGTAAGTTTTATGAAGCCGCACCCGGACCACGGAGATGAGAACAACAAGCCGAGGTTTAACAAACGAGACCGGGTACTGCTGGTAATATTCGGAGCCATAGCGTTGCTGTTCTATTTGAGCAAGTCGTGGGCCGTTGCCAATTTTGTGCTGTTCATTTATGTGTTCATATTGCTTGAAAAATTCGTTTTCTCGAAATGGATACATTCCTTTCAGAACAAAGCGTGGCCGGCATTCCGCGACTGGTATACGAGGGTATTAAAGGGAGCGTTAAAGCGCCCGGTCCTGATACTTGTAGTAACTGCATTGTTATTGCCCGTTGCAATAATCGGTTATACGGTGCGGCATCCCCCGTTTACGCTGTTCCCGTCACCTGATCCGAACTTTGCTTATGTGTATCTGAACCTGCCGATAGGCACAGACCAGGCATATACAAATGAGGTGATGAAAACACTTGAGGGCCGTGTAAATAAGGTGCTGAACATTGACCCGGAGACCGGAAAGACCAACCCGGTGGTGCAGTCTGTTATATCGAATGTTACCGTTAATGCAGTAGACCCCGGCAGCGGAGAGGTAGGAGATTTTCCTAATAAAGGCAGGATAACGGTTGCATTTGTTGGTTATGCAGAGCGTCACGGTGTATCCACATGGGATTACCTGGACAAAATAAGAGGCGCGGTAAAAAACATACCCGGAGCTGAAGTGACCGTTGATAAAGAATCCGGTGGGCCACCCACGCAGAAACCTATAGCAATAGAGATAACCGGCGATAACCTGGACTCGCTTATCAACACATCTGCTCGGCTGAAAAAGTACCTGGAGGACAAGCAGATCGCCGGGGTGGAAAAGTTGCGTGATGATTTCCAGGCCAATAAGCCGGAGATCGTGTTCAACCTCGACCGCGAGCGCATGGATCATGAAGGTATTACAACATCTACGGTCGCGTACAATTTGCGTACGGCAATATTCGGCACAGAGATATCGCGATTCCGTGATGCGAATGATGACTACCCGATAAACCTGAGACTGATGAAAGACCAGCGCATGAATGTGGACGCATTGCGCAACATGCCGATCCTGTATCGTGATATGGGCATGGGTGGGCAGATCAGGCAGGTGCCGGTGAGCTCATTTGCCACTATGGAATACAGCAATACCTATGGCGGTATCAAACGCAAAGACCAGAAGCGCATTATTACGCTATCGTCGAATTTGCTGACGGGATATGATGGAAATGATGTAGTTAAGGCCGTGCAGAATGAGATAGACCAGTTTCATCCGCCATCCGGTGTTATGATAAGAATGGCCGGGGAGCAGGAAGACCAGAAGGAAACGGGGTCGTTCCTCGGAAGGGCAATGCTTATTTCGATGGGGCTGATATTCCTGATCCTCGTGCTGCAGTTCAACTCATTCAGTAGAACGGTGATAATTATGAGTGAGGTTTTGTTCAGCATTATCGGTGTGTTTCTTGGCTATGCGATCTGGGGCAATACTTTCTCGATGGTAATGAGCGGTATCGGTATTGTGGCGCTGGCGGGTATTGTCGTCCGAAACGGGATACTGCTCGTGGAGTTCATGGACCTGATGCTGAAGGATGGCATGGAGCCGTATGATGCGATCATAGAGTCCGGCCGAACGAGGATGACGCCGGTGGTACTGACGGCCACTGCAGCTATCCTTGGTTTGATACCACTTGCTACGGGCATGAACGTGGACTTTGCTTCTTTATTGAGCACCGGCAATCCGCATATATACTTCGGTGGAGATAACACAGCATTCTGGGCGCCGCTGGCGTGGACCATGATATACGGGCTGGGTTTTGCAACCTTCCTTACTCTTATTGTTGTGCCCGTGATGTGCCTGTTGAGTTTCCGTTTCAAAGCATGGATAAAGAGAATATCGAACAAGATAAGTTTGTAAAAGAAACGGTTTAGCGGAGCCCGTCCTATTGCCCCGGCGTAGGACGGGTTTTCTGTTTATTTTTATGGGTAGTTCTAATAAAAAATGAACAAGCACTTTTTAATGTTAGGCATATTGTTGTGTTTGTCGGGTATCGCTCGTGCACAGCAGGCCGGTTGCTTCAAGGCGAGCGAGAGCGGGGGCCTGGAACTCGAAACAGATATTGACTTCGATGGTTCCGACGTTTTTTTCCTGGGCGAATTTCATGGGGTGTATGGG
>CAYNGS010000098.1:0-8457 GCA_964396625.1 uncultured Flavipsychrobacter sp. | reverse complement strand
GCGAGTCCGATGTAAACGTGACGGAAGTACGGTGAAATACGAGCCATGCAGAATCCTGCGGTTTTGACAGCAATGCCGTCCTCCAGGTCACACCGCTATCCACGCTGTAGTCGAATATCTGGTAAGTATCACCGCTTGCAACGCTCGAAGACTCTGAGCCATAGCTGAATATAACATCGTGATAACCGGTCGAAGGAATATAGAACAGCAGGTACGCACTGTCCAGCTGATTGCGCGGGCGCAGTCCGTTACCGCCTATCGCACCAAACCTCAGGTTAACTGTGTCCGCGTCAGCGGCGACAGTGGCAACCGGATCCATTATGGTTGCAGAAGTACTGTGCCAGGTAGGAGACGTTCCTGGGAAGGTTGTCATATATATCCTCGCCTTCGATGTGTCAATGGCCGAGAAATCAGCGTCAATGCGGCCGATCGGAAATGTTTGAGGATAAGAGTAGATTGCGCTGTAGTTATTAAAGTTCCAATAATGAATTGGCACAGGCGCAATGATAGAGTCACCGTCCACAGTCACGTTATCAAACCGGTTGTTACCGCTGGTACCATTATTATGACCCACAAAGTGAATACGAAAAGCTAAACCCGGATTGTTATTTACAAGCGGATCCGAGAAAGTAATAGATGTTCTGTGAAAGACCAGCCACGCCGAATCCTGTGTTTGAGAAAGGCCGGAAGTCTGCCAGGTTACACCGCTGTCCACGCTGTATTCAAACAACTGGTAGGTATCGCCACTGGCAACGCTTGAAGACTCCGAGCCGTACGTCAGGCGTATGTTCTGATAGTTTACTGTTGGTATGTAAAACAAAAGATAGGCGCTGTCAAGCTGGTTGCGCGGGCGCAGGCCGTTTGCACCGAGCTGCCCCATACGCAGGTTCACCGTGTCGGCATCTGCGGCAACGGTGGCAACCGGATCCATTATTGTAGCCGACGTACTATGCCATGTCGACGAAGTTCCGGGGAACTTGGTCATGTAAATTCTTGCTTTCGACGTATCGTGAATTGAAAAGTCCGCATCGATAGGACCGATTGGAAAACTTTGCGGATAGCTGTAGATAGTGGTGTAATTATTGAAGTGCCAATAGTGTATCAAAGTACCCTGGGCGCTGAGTTCGGTATTTGCCGCACTTACTGCGAATAAACAAAGTAAAAGAACGTGTACATATTTTTTCATTGCAGTCTATTTTAACTACAAAGAAATGCCAGCAATGTTAACGCAATATTAGCCCTGTATTACATCAGTATTAAGAAAAGAGCGAGTTAGCATAAAATAAGGCGCAAATGTTACCGGAACATTAAATAAATGTTACGCAGGGACGCGAGTGGGAAGTGGCTGTCGACAACCACTTCCACGATATTATTGTTCTATAACGATATGAAATATTTTATTGCAGGTCTCAGAATGAAGACTCAGAATATACATGCCGTTTGCCACTTTTCCGCCGAGCAAAACTTCTTTATTCACCTCACCGTTTTGCACAGTCAGCACATCGCTGAATATTACTTGTCCCAACATGTTGTTGATCTCTATAGACGCCCGCTCGTCGTTAATCCCGCCCGTGGATCCTTTGATGGTAAAGGCACCTTTGTTCGGATTTGGAAGCACATTTATTGTGTTCCCGGCTATGCCTGCCTGTCCGACGCCAACGCTGGTAGTGACAGTAATTGATGATGCCGGCGAAGTGGCCTGCTTAGGGCAGAAACCACCACCGGTAACAGTGCAGCTTACTATGTCTCCGTTAGCGAAACCGGCATATATAAAGGTGGGCAGTGTAGCGCCCGCCATCGCATGCCCATTCACATTCCACTGATAAGTTGGCGACGAACCACCATTGGTTACTGTTGCAGAGAACGTATCTGCCTGCCCGGTTTTGATGGTCATGCCAGGAGAGGCGGTAATAGACACCGTTGGTGTCACAGGAGTTTTTACCGACGCTGTAACCGATGCATGTGCCGAATCGGGAGCAGCGCATGTTGCATTACTGATCAGTGTTGCGCTAACCACATCGCCCGCAACAGGTATATAACTGTATGAAGAGCCACTTGTCCCTGCGGCAACGCCATTCACTTTCCAGTTGTAAACCGGCCCCGTTCCGCCATTTACAGGCAATGCGCTGAATGTAGTTGTATTACCGGCACAAACTGTATCGCCGGTTGCCGGCGTAATGGTTACCGATGGAATGACAGTAGGCGTTACGGCTATCACGGCAGTACCGATCATATCGCCGGCACATCCGGTAGATGTATTGGTTGCAACAACTGTATAACTGCCTGCTGTGGTTTCGAGACCGAAATCAAGCGAGGAGCCGCTGCCCGCAAGGGTGCCTATGACCGAAGCGCCCAAACGCAATTGATAGCTGATGCCGGTATTCGATCCGTTTAGCCCGACGTGGCTGCCTAGGCCACCAGAGCAATAGTTACCACCACCTATCACTAAGAAGGTGTTGGGCAAACTGTTCACCACTACGGTTGTGCTGCTGATCATTGTTGCAGAACAACCGGTCGCAGCGTCTGTGGCAACAACGGTATAGCTGCCCGGCAAAGTCTCCAGCCCAAAATCCAGCGAAGAACCTGTTCCGGGAACGGCTGCGCCCACCGGGAACACACCATCGAAGAGCTGATAATTGATCCCCGTGTCTGAGCCGCTAACACCGATATGCACGCCTGCGGCACCGCTGCAAAGCGAGCCGCCGCCTGTAATTGAATAAACGTTTGGCAGGGGTTTTACGCTAATTGTTTTTGTAACCGAACAGCCCGCGCCGAATGAGTATGTGATCGTTGCCACGCCTACGGTTATTCCGGTAACCGCACCCGTGCTGATATCTGCATTCGCAACTAAGCTGTTGCTGCTTGTCCACGACCCGCCAGGCACAATATCACCAAGGGTGATAGCAGACCCGAAGCATACGTTCGGCGGACCTGCGATGTCGGAAGGAACGGGTGTGATCGTAACAGGTGAAGTAACGAGACATCCCGTCGGCAGCGTGTAGGTTATTGTTGCCGCACCTGGCGTCATGCCAATAACATGTCCCGAAGGACCATCTATCGAAGCAACAGACATATCGCTGCTGGCCCACGAGCCACCGGGAGCCGCATCAGACAAAGCTGTTGTAAGACCAACACATAAGTGCGTGCTCCCTGAAATGGGATCGGGTAAGGGATTTACGGTCAGAACCGTAGACGCGAAGCAACCATCGGGCAGGGTGTATGTAACCGTTGCAACGCCGGCTGCAAAACCGGTGATGTCACCGGTCGATGTCACGGTAACCAGGGTGCTGCTCCACTCACCCCCTGCCATAGAATCCGACAAATGTATGGTTGTGCTGAATCCACAAATATTGCTGACACCGGTTATGGCCGGCACCGATACAACATCCATAGACAATGTAATGGCACAACCTGTTGAAACCGTGTAAGAAATGACAGTCGTTCCTGCCGTTAGCCCGCTAACCTCGCCCAAGGGACTGATAGAGGCGATGGAAGGATCCACGCTGCTCCACGTACCACCTGATGAAACATCAGACAAAGACGTTGTATAGCCGAGGCACACATGCGACGGGCCTGCAATGGTGTAAGGCAGCGGGTTCACAGTTTCCACCGTTGTAATCTTGCAGCCTGTTACCGGCAATGTATAAGTGATGGTCACTGTACTTGGATAACCGCCGGACAGCACACCGGCTGATGAATCGATAACCGCAACAAAGGCGCTGCCGCTGCTCCAGGTACCTCCACCGGTGTCACTAAGTGTGATCACAGAACCCGAGCATACCTGCCCTGGGCCCGATATTGGCGCCGGCAACGGGTTGACGGTGAACGTGGTCATAGCCGGGCAAACGAAACCCCCATGCGCATAGCTGATAGTGATAGCCCCGGCAGACAAACCCGAAACGACCCCCGTGGTAATATCCACTGTCGCGACAGACAAATCGCTGCTGCTCCATGTGCCGCCCGGAAGCGGATCTCCCAGGGCAGTTGTCATGCCCGCGCAAACCTGCGTCGCTCCTGTCACCGTCGGAGCAACAGTATTAACCGTCACAGTAGTCGTTATCAAACAGCCTGTCGGCAAAGTATATGTAATAGTAGGCGCGCCCGAGGCTACACCCAGCACAATACCGGAAAATGAATCGATCGTTGCAAGAGCGGTATTATTACTGCTCCATGTACCGCCGGCATCAGGATCATTGAAATGAGTCATAATACCGATGCACACATACCCCGCTACAACTATAGGATCGGGCAACGGATTCACAGTCACATTTGCAACAGCAACACAGCCCGTAGGTATCGTATAGTTAATAGTGCCTGTGCCGGCAACCAAACCTGTAACCATACCGGTAGCAGGATCAACGGTGGCAATGGCCGGAGTTCCGCTGCTCCAGGTACCCAATGGTGATGAATCAAATAAGTGAGTAGTGAGCCCTTCGCAAACATGCGCCACACCTGTTACTGCCAGCGGCAGCGGGTTCACTGTTACCGAAGCCGTAACTGTGCATCCGGTGCCCAGCGAATACGTGACAATGGCTGTACCGGCAGAGACACCCGTAACATTGCCTGTCAGAGAAACCACTGTCGCTACCGACGCCGGCGCTATTGCCCATGTGCCGCCCCCCACATCGTCACCCAACAGGGTTGTTGCATTGATGCATACATGACGTGTGCCTGTAATGGCTGTAGGTATAGGTTGTGCCGTAACTGTCTTGGTCACAAAACACCCTGTAGGCAGTGTATACTTAATTGTCGTTGTTCCGGGCACAATTCCTGAAATAACTCCTCCGGCAGTCACTGTTGCATTCCCCGGACTGCTGCTGTTCCAGGTGCCCCCGGTTATCGATGGTGTCAAAGTCAGTGTCGAGCCAACGCACACCCCGCTGGCGCCTGTAAGCGTCGCAACCGGGTTCACTGTCACTACTTTGGTAGCCGTGCAGGCGCCGATCGTGTAGCTCACTGTTGCTGTACCACCGCTGATTCCGGTCACATCGCCCGTTGTTGAAACGGTGGCTATGGAAACCGGCACACTGCTCCAGCTACCGTCATCAACGCCATCGGTGAGCAAAACTGAAGTACCCGCGCAGAACGCGGAAGTGCCACTGAGCGCCGTGGGTGTTATGTCTATCGTCACCAGAGACGATGATGCACATCCGGTCGGCAAAGTATAAGTTATATATGCACTGCCGGAAACCGCTCCGCCAACAACCCCGGATACAACAGTGGCGGTCGCCGGCGCACTGCTGCTCCATGTTCCGCCTCCGATCGAGGGTGTCAATGTAGTGGTTGCACCCGCACATGCGTGCAACGATCCGGATAAAACCGCAACAGGGTTCACCGTCACCGTTTTTGTCGTAGCGCACAACCCGATAGCATAAGTAATGATCGGAGCTCCTGCAGATACACCCGTAACGAGTCCGGAAGAAGAATTTACATTCACCAACCCACTGGCGCTGGTCCAGCTACCGCCGCTCACCGTATTTGTCAGCGTTATGGATGATCCCGCACAAACCGCCGATGACCCGCCAATTGCAGCAGGCGCAGGATTAATGGTCAAAACTGTAGTCGCCGCACATCCACCCGAGGTATAAGAAATGGTCGTAGTGCCCGGACTCACGCCGCTTACTACACCGGCACCGGTTATAGTAGCAACAGAGGTCGTAGTGCTCGCCCAGGCTCCGCCTGCTGTCCCATCGGTGAGCGAGGTTGTGGTACCTGAACAGATACTCGTCGCGCCCACGATGGAAGCCGGGGATAGATTGACAGTGATCGGCCTGGTTACCGTACACGATGAACCGCCAAGGGAATAAGTAATGGTGGTGGTACCGACAGAAGCGCCTGTTACCGCACCCGTCAGCGACCCGACTGTGGCAACAGATGTATTGCCACTCGTCCACAGCCCTCCACTCACGCCGTCAGTGAAAGCAGAAGCCGTACCCGTACACACCGGTGATGGTCCGCTGATCGGGCCAGGGCCGGGGCTTACGGTTACAACAAGCGCCGCGGCGCACCCGAATGCCAGTGTGTAGCTAATGGTCGTCGTGCCCGTACTCACGCCGGTAACCATGCCGCCCGACGTAATGGTTGCAACAGATGTTGTGCTGCTTGACCATGTACCGGCGGCTGTTGCATCAGAAAGATTGACCGTAGATCCCGGGCACAGCGCTGTAGGCCCGCCAATGGCTGCAGGCGACGGATGGATAACTATGGTTGCCGTTCCCGTCATATTGCTGCCACAGGCAGGAGTAGCGGGATAAGAAGCTTTGGCGATATATGTGCCCGCAGTCGTCTGGTTACCGAAACTGATCGCGCCACCTGTGCCCGTCACTGCGCTGCCTATCGGGGTGGAACCAATATACAACTGGTAGGAAACACCCGACTGCGAATTGGAAAGCCCTATAGGTACTCCTGTGCCACCCGCACAATACGCTCCGCCTCCCGTGAGGGTGTATGCGAGCGGCAGGCAATTTACAGTGATGTTAATGCCATTGTCCGATCCATATACCACCGGCGCATCGTTTATGACGCGTATGCGATAGGTAGTGCCGCACGGTGTGCCCGCGGGGATGGCCGCCAATATAGGCGATGACGAACCGGTACCGATCACATTAGCTGTTGTGCTCGCAGGAAAACTGCCGTCCGGGTTTGACAACTGCACTTTAAAACTGCCCGTATAAACACCAACGCTTGTGAAGGGCACATTTATCAGTGTGGTACTGGAATTACAAAACGGGCCGAACGTCGTAGCGCCGGTTGTAATTGTATTCGCTGTGAGTATCGAATCGCCTTCAACAGTCACATTGTCAAACCTGTTATTACCACTTGTACCCGTCGTGTTTCCATTAAAGGTTATACGAAAAACCAGGGCTGCATTGTTGTCGGCTGCCGGATCCGATATCCCTATCGAGACAAGGTTGAATTGGCTCGCCCATGCGGAGTCTGATGTCTCCGACAAACCGCTAGTACGCCATGTAAGGCCGCTGTCCACGCTATAGTCAAATAGCTGGTGCAGCGGACCGTGGCCCACGCTCGATGAGTAAGTGCCGTAGCTCAGCAAAATATTTTTGTAGTGCACTGAGGGTATGTAAAACAGCAACACCATGCTATCACAAGGGTTACGCGGTCGCAGGGCATTGCCGTCCGGCTGCCCCATACGGGCGTTCACATCAAGGTCAGAGGGAAGTACGGGATACGGATCCTCATAGGTGGAGTAAGCAGGTGACACCCCATTCAGCTCAGCATACACTATCTTGGCCTTCGAAGTGTCATGAATAGAATAGTCCGCATCTACCCCGTAAATATCAGGGGCATACATTGCTGAAGTAAAATTGTTAAAATGCCAGTAGTGAATAAGGGTGGTTTGGGCGCTGCTCGTTGTATCAATTGCAAAAACTGCACTTAAACAAAGTAAAAAGCCAAGTACATTTCTTTTCATAACAGCCGATTTGAGGGTTGATTTAACTGCAAAGAAATGCCGACAATGTTACCGGAATATTACCTAAACATTAATAAAACACTACGGCACCATCCCGGCATATCGAACTTCATAACATCGAAGCACTTGAAAATGAGTGTATCAACAATTTGCAAAACTCATTCTTAACCTTACGGTAATATTCTCTTAACACAACCTGCATTTCTTTGCACTCTAAATAAATTGATCATGAAGAAAATCTTACTTTCCATTTTATTGAGCATTAGCTCCGCTGTATTATTCACCACAAATTGCTTCGGCCAGGCCACCTTGATATACTATTGGGATTTCAACCATATCACCGCTACAGATACCCTGAACCCCGTTTATAGTGCGCCTTCTTTAAGCGCCCATTTTAACTACTATTGCGCCTACGTCGATACATTGGCCGGTGGTGGCAGCACCATCAACCTGCAGTTGGGGGATACTGCAGGCTCCTGCTTACGCTTCAGAAATCCGTCCGACTCAGTAGTATTTCATATGCCGACCACCTATTTCCAAAACATCCAGTTTTCTTACGCAGTCGAGCGCACAAATAACGGAGACAAAAACAATACAGTAAAATACTCTGTCGACGGTGTTCACTTTGTATCAACCAGCACGGTAGACCTTGTCGACAGCAGCTTCTATACAAACTATTTTGATTCCTTTGTTCTGCATACTTTCAACTTCGCAGCAGACCCATTAACCAAGAATAATGCCAATTTTGCCATATCTATCACGTTCACAAACGGAGGTTCAGACACTTCGGGAAATGACCGTTTCGACAATGTTGCGCTTAAAGGCGACGTAGTACCCGGCTTATCTGTTCTAAATCAACAGTCGGCTGCACCAACCTACAGGCTATACCCCAACCCCGCATCGAACGAGATCAATATCAATGCAAGCACAGACGACGACAAATCGGTGGTTGTATATAATGTGCTCGGTCAAAAAGTATATGATGCCTCGGCTACCGGTTCCAGGCTTTCGATAAACACCTCAGG
>CAYNGS010000097.1:0-8462 GCA_964396625.1 uncultured Flavipsychrobacter sp. | reverse complement strand
GTCCCTGTGCTATGCGCCCGCGGGTATAATAATAGCGAGAGGCGATCTCGTTTTCCAGCATTTGTTTCACCTGGTCTTTGTGTTTCAGCAGATCCTGTTTCTTGTCGTGCGACAATTTATTCTTCAGCGCCTCAAACTCGTCCTTCGACCCGTCATAGTAATTCTCCCGCATGGCCACTTTTTTTAACGAATCAAGTCCGTCCTCTGTTTCCGTCTTATACGAATAGTCTTTGTTTTCCAACCACTTCGCAAACTGTCCGAACTCCGCATCAGTCAGGGAGAATTTGTCAGCCGGGGCAATGGTCGGATGTGTACGCGCGTACTCTGTGGCGTAGTCAAACAAATAGTTCTTTGTGTACAGCGTCACTGCTATCATACTCATCGGGTCGTCCTTGATGTAAACATCAGGAGCTATACCACCGCCGCTCAGCACGGTGCGTCCGCCCTTGGTTTTGTATGCTTTCTTCAGTGAGTCCGGTATGAAGCCTACGCTGCCGTCTGCATTGCGGTGTGCATAGTCTATCATCTGTATACACCGTCCGCTAGGCGTATAATACCGTGCAATGGTCAGCTTGAGCATTGCATTAAATCCCAGCCTTCGTGTCTTCTGCACCAGCCCTTTTCCATACGAGCGCTCGCCTATGATCACACCACGGTCCAGGTCCTGCACTGTTCCCGCCACTATCTCAGATGCCGATGCCGATGAGTGGTTCACGAGCACGGTCAGCGGCAGGTCCTTATTCCACACGCCACCATGCGTCTTGTATTCTTCATCAAGGTCAGCCACTTTTCCCTTTGTGCTCACCACCAGTTGCCCTTTGTCCACAAATATGTTACAGATGTTCACCGCCTCGTCCAGCAGCCCGCCCGGATTATTCCTCAGGTCCAGCACCAGCCCCTTCAGGTTTGGCTGTGCCCGCCTCAGGCTGTCGAACGCATCCCTTACCAGTCTGCCGCATCCCTGTGTAAACTGGGTCAGTCGCACAAACGCTATATCATTCTTCTCTCCTATCAGGCTGTAAAAAGGCACGCTCGATATTTCGATCTCACCGCGCGTTATCATTTTTTGCGATGTCGCATGCGTGAAGGCGTCTATTATCTTCATGTTTATCTGGGTCCCCGGCGATCCTTTCAGTAGTATGCTCAGGTCATCAACACCCTTCCCCTTCACCGGCTGGTTGTCTATCGACTCCACTAGGTCACCGGGATGAAGGCCTGCCTTCTGTGCCGGGCTGTTCTCATAAACGTCACCTATGTATATGTCGTCTCCCTTGCGGCGCATGCTGGCGCCAATGCCGCCATACTTCCCGGTGGTCATAAATTCGTATTCCTCTATGTCGGATTCTGTAATGTAATTGGTATAAGGGTCCAGGTCGGCCAGCATGGCATCTACTCCGGTCTTTACCAGTTTGCCGGGTTCAATAGGGTCTACATAATAAGTATTCAGTTCTTTGAACAGGTTCGCATAAATATCCAGGTTCTTGGATATCTCAAAGTAAGGGTCGTTCGAGCGGGCATGTATAAAGAAAAACGCCGTAGCAGAAAGGGCTACCCCGGCAAAAAATGCCTTGGTTTTTTTGAATTTTTGAAAAAAGCGCATGGTAAAACCGTCAATTATTTATGACTAAGCAATGTACGAATTTTACCTGTGTCGAAAGGGGTGAGAAAATAATAAATTCTTAACAAAGCTGCGGAAATTGTTATAAATATGGTAAATTGTATCTGAAAACAACTGGTTGCCATTCGTTTTTCTCATTTGACCTGGTAAAAACTATGAATCACAAACTCGCTTTTCTATTGTTTTTATTGTCATTGTCAGGCACCTTATCCTTCGCTCAAAAGCCGTTCTCCGAAGGAATTATCATTTATAAGGTTAAGCTTGAATCACCTGATAACACCAATGAGGTATCCGGTACTTATACCTTTGTGATCAAGGGCAACGAGGTGAAAAAAGAAATAAAATTGAATAATGGCTACCAGGATGTTGTTCTGCTGAATGGCGGTAATCATAAAGTTTACTCCCTGCAAAATCTGAATAACCGGAAATACGCCATCGAACTCAATATGAATGAGATGACAAAAAAGCAGGAGAAATTCGCCGGGTACACGATTAAGAATGAGCAGATAAACTCAAAAAATATCGCAGGTTACGCTGTTTGTAAAGGCAACATCAATTACAAAGATGGTTCCGGCGCCGACATTTACTATACAAAAGAATGGCGGCCGGTGCAGACTATTACATTCGAGCGTTTTCCCGATGCTAAATTTCTCCCGATGTCTTTTTCATACAAGGAAGATAACGGCATGGTCATGCAATTTGATATAGAGAAAATAGAACCCGGTCCGGTCGAAAATGCCGTTTTCAGGATCCCTCCCGACTACAAAATGGTTTCTTATTCCGAATATAAGCAACTAAGTAAATAGCTTTTCTTTTGCTCGCAAACAGTCTCGGCTGCTTTCTCCTTTGTGCTTTCTGTCATTTTTTAATAGCTTCGTGTATACTGAATAGTGGCTTAAGGAGAATGGAACAAAATACTAAGCATTTGCTGGTTGGTAGCTCACGCGCACTCGCGCTTTTGTACTTTCTTTTTGCTTCAACACATACCTTCGGACAGGCGGCTCCTCCTAAGAACAAGGACGCCGATTTACCCCCGCCCCGAAACATTAGAGTAATAGAGGAACATAAAGATGCCAAAGGAAATACACTGCGCACAATAGAATATAGTCAGGGAACACAGCATGTCCGCGAGACGATCGTGGTGCCCGCAGATGGTGTTTTCTATGTACGCGTTCCTATCAATCCCGATACGCTGAATAAAGATTCGGTGCTGGTGGTGGTGAATAAATCTCATTACAAGCTGGAGGTTTACTACCGCAAGAAAATAATACGGTCTTACAAGGCGGTTTTTGGACCTAAGCCGCTCGAAAATAAAATGATGGCCGGCGACCGCTGCACCCCTGAAGGTTGGTTCTCCATTCAGAATAAAAATCCGCGATCCAAATATGACAAGTTCATGCTGCTCAACTATCCGAATGACTCATCGGTAGCCCGCTTCAACAGGCTGAAAGAAAATGGAACAGTACCCGGCAATGCGCGCATCGGTGGCGACATCGGCATACACGGCATCTGGCCGGGTGGCGACGACATGATTGAAAAGGGTATTTGCTGGACAGATGGATGCGTGGCGATGAAAAACAAGGATATCGATGATCTTTACAACATTGTGGGGGTAGGCACAAGGGTATATATCAAAAAATAAAGACTTACCTGCCGGCAAGCGCCACAATGTCTCTTACTTCCAGTATCGGTTTTTCATATCCCTTGGTCACCGTATTTATCATCGCTGTCCCTACTTCTTTCAGCTTACAGCTTCCTGCGGGGAATAGGAAATGCAGAATAGGGTAGAGCCACAAAAACGGCCGGGCCCATTTAAGTATATTTTTAGATCCCGGTTCGGGCATCATCAGCCCCGGCCGAAACATATACGCCTTCCCGAACGGCATCCTCATCAGCTCATTTTCCGTCCGGCCTTTTACCCGCGCCCACATGCTTCTGCCTTTTTCGCTGCTGTCGGTCGCTGCACCCGACACATAGCAAAAGACCATTCCGTCATTTTGTTTTACAACCGTCTGCGCAAAATTTATGGTCAGATCGTAGGTAAGGTGGGTATATTCCGGTTCTTTCATTCCCACCGACGATACACCTAGGCAAAAAAAGCAGGCGTTATATCCCTTCAGTTCGCCCGCTATAGCCGACAAATTGAAAAAATCACTGGTCAGTACTTCTTTAAGCTTTGGGTGAGACACGCCGCACGGTCGCCGGCCAACCACAAGTACCTGCTCTACATCATCGTGTTGCAGGCACTCACGCAGCACACCTTCTCCCACCATTCCTGTTGCCCCGGTTACTATTGCTTTTACCTTCATGCGTGCGTGTTTTTATCTTTCGTTCTTCTATTGCGTTATAGCCGCTTTTTCCATCAGGAAATTTTCATAGGCCTGTCGCCATCCCTTCCATTCATTGCTCGTGCCCAACGAAAAATTATGAAAGATCGTTATCAGTGTGCTGCCTGTCTTCTCCAGTATCTTGCTCATCGCGTTCAGCTTTTCAAATGCCTCCAGCGCAGCAAGCTTTGCCTCAAAATGTGCCGTGGTGTCCATAAAACAAAAAGGGTGCACACGAAGCGGGGTAATGATCTCCTGCTCCAGGTCGTACCACGAAAAAGAATTTCCGGTTCCTGCCCTGAAGCCCAGGTGCGATCCATAACCCATACTATAATCCTCTGCTATCTTATTTTTAAGCAGTAGCCTGTATGTCTCTGGTATGCGCAGCTTTATATAGTGCTGGCGTGATGCCTGCACGCTTCGTCCCGCTATGTGTTCGAGCATCTTTTTTTCCTTTTCCACCTTGTCTCCCTCGCCAGAATAATAGGAAGGGTGTATACCGATGACGCCATCCTTGGCCACGTTTTTTATCACCCGCATCATGGCCGGGTGCTGGGGGTGTATGTTTTTATCGAAAGCAGTTGTTTTGAACGAGGACAATATGAAGTACAGCGGCTTGCAGTCATATTCTTTATGCAGTTGCCGCAGCCAGCGAAAAGAATCGTAAGGATCTTTTTGCTTCTTTTTCAGCACTTGCGTGCGCTCGCTTATTTGTCTTACGTCACCCTTCAGCAGCGCTCTCATATAGGCGCCCACTATACGTCCCACGCCCTTATGCAGGTGCGAATAAGCCATGTCTATGTCGTAGGTTGGCTGGTAGTGAAACGTTGTCGGCGCAATGTTCAGTCCTTTTTCGTTTAGCTTTTTCCTGAGCGCGCACACCCATTCATCTACTATCGGCCGCTGCAGCCAGCCATTCTTGTACAGGATACTGCTCGTAGCCGGATACCGGTCGTGCTTGTCCGGTGTGAAAGGGGAATATTCTTCATACCGCGTCAGCAAAAAAAAGATAGCTGAAAACAGGTCAAACGGTAAACTGTATTCCTTTCCCGCCACAGCAAACAAAGTCGGAATATCATTCCATAACCCTTTCTGCGGAATTAATTTCGATATACCTTTTTGCCAAAGTAAACCCTCGTCAGGTATATGAAGACTGTTGGGTAAAGCCTTTCCGTAAGAAATGAAAAAATCCAGGCTTGCAGTGTCCTGTTCATTATGGGTAATACTGTAGTCTGTCTGCAACCGCTCCTTCAGCAACCAGTCCAGTGTGTACTTCAGACGGTTACTCTGCTCGGCGCTATATACAACTATAGTTTCCATACCACCTATTGTTTCTCACGCTCCTTCCATAGCTTGTTGAAAGATCGCTCGGCAAAGTGTATCTCCCCGCGGTGTTTTGCCCAGGTGTCTTTAAACATCCTGTTCACTACCTTGCTCTTTATGCCCGCGCTCGCGCTGTTCAGTATGCGGCGGCTCATCATTGCATCCCGCCACAGCCGCCACGACAGATTTTCTTTAAATCCGTTCAGGTTGTCTTCCACGGCTATGCTTCGGTTTTCCAGCAGCATTTCGTGTATGTTTATTTTCAGCGGACACACTTCTGTGCAATTACCACACAGGCTCGATGCATAGCTCAGGTGTTTATATTCGCTCATGCCGTTCAGGTGCGGTGTTATCACCGAGCCTATCGGGCCGCTGTAGGTGGCGCCGTATGCATGGCCGCCTATGTTTTTGTACACAGGGCATGCGTTCAGGCACGATCCGCAGCGTATGCAATACATACTCTCCCGCACTTCTTTTCGCAGCAGGTTGGTTCTGCCGTTGTCCAGTATGATCACGTACATCTCTTCCGGTCCGTCCGTCTCATCCGCTTTTTTTGGCCCGGTGAAGATCGTGTTGTAGACAGTGACATTTTGCCCGGTACCGAAGGTGGCCAGCAGCGGCCAGAAAAGGTGCAGGTCGTTTATTGAGGGCAATAATTTCTCTATGCCCACTATTGCTATCTGCGTAGCCGGAAATGTTGCGCTCAGCCTGCCGTTGCCCTCATTCTCCGTCACGCACACGCCTCCTATATCCGCCAGCAGGAAATTGCCGCCCGTCACGCCTACCTCTGCGGTTATGTATTTTTTCCTGAGATTGCGGCGCGCTATTTTTGTTATCTCCGGCGGCGTAAGGTTGGGTTCCGTCCCCAGCTTTTCATGAAACACCTTTGCCACGTCCTCCTTGCTTTTGTGCATGGCCGGCGTCACTATGTGGTATGGCGCCTCGCCATCCAGTTGTTGTATGTATTCGCCCAGGTCCGTCTCCACAGATTCAATGCCATGTTGCGCCAGGAAATCGTTCATATGGATCTCCTCCGTCACCATCGACTTCGCTTTCACTACCTGTTTCGTATTCTTTTCCCGGCAAATTTGCAGTATCGCCTTCTGCGCCTCGTCCGCCGTTTCCGCCCATATTATCTTGCCGCCATTGGCCGTAAAATTTTTTTCAAACTCCTCAAGATATTTATCGAGGTTCTCTATCGTCTTCCACTTTATGTTCTTAGCTCTCTGCCGGGCAAGCTCCAGGTTGGCAAATTGTTGTTTGCCCTTCACCACCGCGTCATTATACTTCTGTATGTTAAAGGCAAGCTTGCGTTTATGCACCATGTCCGATGCCTTCACTTCGCTTTTTGCTAAGAAAACATTTTGCTGTTCGGTCATTATAAACTTCTAAAATAAACAGTGAGTAGATATGATAGCGTAAACAGGGCAAAACTCATCGCGTGGCTGCTCGCCACGTTATTATTTTGTTATTACAAACCTACATAATTAATTGCGACTATTGCATAATTAATTGTAAGTGTGGAGCAAGCCCGTTTGTTCAGAAAAAAGGTGGCGGTTATTAAATATTATTAACTTTGTTATCGCGTCTTACATTGCTGTATTTTAATGAAAAACACATTAGTTATATTATTCGTTCTGCTTTCCACTGTCGGCTATTGCCAGAGCATGGATACCTTCCAGGTACTTTTTCCGCTCAACGACAGCAAGGTAAACCCGGAGATAAGTAAGTTCATCGACGATCTCATTTTCAAAGACGAGCTGGTCCTTCGCCAAAAACTGTTAGTGCTCGGCTATGCAGACTACCTCGGCGATAATAAATATAACAACACACTGTCATTGGCCAGGGCGCAAAACGTTAAGGACTATCTTATATCCATGGGTTTTGAGAAGAACGATATTAAGCTGTGTGTTGGTAAAGGCAAAATAGCCAGAACAGGTGTAAACGGAAAGGAAGGTTATGCTGATGACAGGCGGGTAGAGATAATCATCGATCGGGAAGTTCACATCGATACACCGAAGCCCGCACCGCAACCAAAGAAATTAGAACTGGGCAAATTAAAGGTCAATGAAGCGGTGGCGCTGAATAATATCTCGTTCCAGGCGGGCGCTGACATTATTTTGCCTTCCTCTTTTCCTGAGCTTGAAAAATTACTGGCGTTTTTAAGGGACAATAAAACGGTGAATATCCGCATCGAGGGACATATCTGCTGTTGGGTTCCCGACTCACTTGATACGCATCAGGATAATTATCTCTCTGGGCGCCGGGCTTTGGCCGTATATCATTACCTTGTAAAAAAAGGTATCGACAAGAACCGCTTGAAGTATATCGGCCTCGGTACGCTTAACCCGGTTGTGAAAAACGAAAAAACAGAAGCTGACTATGTCCGGAATAGGCGCGTAGAGATCAGGATACTCAGCAAATAACGGTGCTGTGCCTTGTTTCATCACGGCTTATGTCTGCTTTACTAACCTAAACCCCGGCAAAAATGTCGTTGAAAAATAAGGTCATCTGCGGTCTATATTTTTTGTTCCTGGTTGGTGCCAGCCTGTATGCTTATAAAAAGCCACTCTACAACTGGGACATGCTCTCTTATATGGCGTTGGCTGCGGGCGTAGAAAATCACAATATTGTTGCTACCCATGATCTCGTTTACGACGAAGCAAAAAAACACGTTCCCGAACCTTTTTATTCCCGCCTTGTCGAACCTGCGCACGAGTTCAAGCACAAAATGTTCACCGACCCTGTAGCCTTTAACCAGCAGTTGGTTTTTTATACGATCAAACCATTGTACGTCAGTCTGATCTATCTGGCGCATAAGGCCGGGCTGTCACTTACAAAGGCCACAGTCGCCCCTTCAGTTATTTCTTATTTTCTTATCGGCATTTTATTATTTCTCTGGCTTATTAAATATCTCAAAATTCCCCTCGCAGGTCTCATCAGTGCCTGTGCAATGCTGACAGCGCCCATGGTAAATGCAGCGCAGCTATCCACTCCCGACTGCCTGTCCGGGTTAACCATGTTTGCCGCTATGTATTTGGTTTTTGAAAACCCGAAAGTTTTACCGGTCTTTATTTGTTTCGCACTGTCCATTTTTGCCAGGATAGATAATGTTATCGCTTGTGTTTTGATCCTGTCGTTGCTTGCGCTAACGGATAAGTGGACTATTAAAATTTCCAAAACGCAGTACACAC
>CAYNGS010000096.1:0-8480 GCA_964396625.1 uncultured Flavipsychrobacter sp. | reverse complement strand
GGATAGGAACCATCCTTGCTATATTCTTATGCTATGCACTCAGACTGTTTGGTGGCAGGGAATACTGGGAGTTTCCTCCGGTACTCAGCATTCCGTTGCTGGCGGGTTGGATGATATTTATGATCTCCTATTATACCCAATTGGCGAAACTAAAACAAGCAAAACCGCTGTACATATGGATGTGGTCCACGGGTATATTCTTTTTCCTTATCACCTTCGTGGAGCAGAATTTATGGCAAATACCCTGGTTCCGCTCGTCGTTCCTTAAAGAGATCACTGTGCAGTGGAAGGCTAATGGCGCAATAGTTGGAGCCTGGAATCAAATGATATATGGCACGGCGCTGTACCTGATGGTAAAGATCAGCAACAATAAAACGATCGCCGAAAGCCGGAAAGCCTTTTCCTTTTATTTTCTCGGCCTTACGAATCTTATGTTTAACTGGGGCCATCACATCTACAATGTTCCCGCCGCGTCATGGATCAGGGATATTTCGTACATCATCAGCATGACAGAGTGGGTCATTTTCATCAGCATTATCAAAGACTTCAGGTGGAAACTGGAAGAAAGAGACCGGCTAAAACACCTGATACCATACAGATTTATCATAGCCTCAGAGTTCTGGGTTTTTGTTAACCTGCTGCTGGCATTGTTGATGTCCATACCGGCCATTAACCGATATACCCATGGCACACACATAACAGTGGCACACGCCATGGGGACTACGATCGGCATCAATACCATGATACTGCTGGGAAGCCTCGGCTATATGCTTGATGTGGATGAACAGTCAATGAGGTTAAAACGCACTATAAAAAATGCAAACCTCTTAACACAGGTGAGCCTCGGAATCTTCTGGCTTTCACTGGTGGTTGCGGGTATACTGAAAGGATACCGGTCTGTTTCACTGAACATTGTAGATTTCAGGGAGATGATGAAACCAGTGATGATAGCAATGACTGTTGTATCTGTATCCGGCATAGGGCTTATGGTAGGGCTTGGCACCATGGCCGTATGCTACCTGTTAATCTCAAAAAAGAAGAGCATCGGTATTGAACTACAACACGGCAAAAGTTAGACAACGAAAACGAATAAAGGACAATTTTGTCTTTTATTAGAAAGAAGATTACCTTTGTGCTGTAAAAACGAAAAATGGAAAACAGAAAGCCAATAAAGAGAAGTAAGGAGCTGGTGTCGTTGTCGCGCGATCATCACGACGAACTGCTGCTGTGCTGGAAAATAAGAACCGGTGTCGAGAACGGAGTTGCCAGCGGGCGCATCATAAAATATGTTTTACATTTTTTCAACTCAAACCTCAATCATCATTTTGATAGTGAAGAACGGTTTGTGTTCACACTATTGCCGCGGGAAAATGAGCTAAGAATAAAAGCTGAGTGGCAACACGAACAGTTAAAAAAGCTGATCGGGATTCTTTATCAAAACACACCTAAAGACGAAATTGCACTAAACGACTTTAATAAACTTCTGGAGGAGCACATTCGTTTTGAAGAGCGAACACTTTTTCCTGCTATCGAGCAGTATGCAGACGAATCGCAACTGACAAATGCCTGTAAGAACATCGACGAAAACGCGAACACAAAAGAATTAACCTGGGAAGATACTTTCTGGATAAAAAATAAATAGTTATGTTTTCAAAATCCTGCGAATACGCTATCAGGGCTGCGATCTATGTATCGGCCGAGAGCACAGTCGAAAATAAAGTGGGCATAGAAGAGATATGCAACCATATCGAAGCTCCGAGACATTTCACGGCAAAGATACTCCAGATACTTACGAGGAACCGGATCATCAGCTCACAGAAGGGCGTGAATGGAGGATTCTATCTCGACAAAAAACAGCGTGAGAAAAATCTCATTGAGATCGTATATGCCACTGACGGAGACCTGCTCTTCAACGGCTGCGGACTTGGACTGAAGGAATGCTCGGAAACTGAGCCCTGTCCACTGCACGATAAATTCAAATCTATCCGCACCAACCTGAAAAAAATGATGGAGGAGTCGACCATAGAAAGCATGTCGAAGAAACTAAAAAAAGGAAATGGTTTTTTACGGACGGAATAAAAAAATTTCAACAATAAAAGGATTTAACGGTCTTTTATACTTACAATAATGATACATGTTTAATACAAAGATCAAATGGCTGACGGTGTCGCTGATAAACCTGGCAATCGTTGCTTTTTTGGGTGTGATACTCCGGAGTAAAATATTATTCGCGATTCCGGGTATCGATTTCAAGAATATGCTTCATGCACATTCTCATTTTGCTTTTGGCGGCTGGATAACGCTTTGTCTTTTTGTTTTGATGACCTATGAAATCCTTCCGGGCCATCTCAGCTCCAGGGCCATCTACAAATGGATACTGACGGCGATACTGACCTGTGCGGCAGGCATGCTGATCGCATTCCCCATCCAGGGCTACGCTTCGTTCTCCATCATATTTTCCACGTTGTTCATATTTTCCACCTATATTTTCAGCTGGGTCTTTATGAAAGACCTGCTGAAAAGCAATTCACCGAAACCGGTTGTTATACTGTGCATTGTATCGCTGCTGGCGCTGGTGGTCTCGTCCGTGGGCCCGTTTACGTTAGCCTATATCGTGGCCTCACATTCTACAAACACACTTCTATACAAAGATGCTATTTATACCTACCTGCACTTCCAATACAACGGTTTCTTCACTTTGGCCGTCTTTGCGCTGCTATTTAATCATTTCAAACATGCACTAAATGACGCGCAGTATCGAAACATGAAACGCTTTGCCGTAATGCTGTCCCTTTCGGTATTGCCTACACTATGTCTCTCTTATCTCTGGCATTTTGAGAACATTGTTATCCGGTCTCTCGCAGTTGCAGGGTGCGGACTGCTGGTGTTCACATTAGCACTGTTCGTTAAAATGATGCGGTCAATGCGCAGGTGCTTTGAAACCGTTAATTCCTTTGCGAGGAAAACAGGTCTATTGTCCATGATCGCCTTTGCATTAAAGACTGCCGTGCAAATCGGAATTGTATTTCCAACAATAGGCAATGAAGTATTCGGCGACAGGCCAATCATAATTGGTTACCTGCATCTTGTGATGCTCGGGTTTGTAACGCTTTATTTGCTGACGCACTTACAGCAAATAAACTTTTTTGAATCCAACCTCAGAAAGGCAAAAACCGGAATAATCATTTTCACGATTGCCGTAATTGCAAATGAACTGGTACTGATGATCCAGGGGCTGGCAGCAATGCTCATGGTGGGTGGCGCAATTTACCCATGGTTGTTGCTGGGTGCGGCCATTTGCCTGCTCACCGGTGCGCTTTTCATAGCCATGTCGGTTGTAAGAAATTTGACCGACCACGGGGCAGATAACAATGCATTTACGGCAGCTAAATCGAAAAATTATTTGTAAACAATAAATACAACATCAAATGAATGAGCCAAAAGTAATAGACGTAACGAGGATAGAACCAAGATTAAAACACCCGACAATCTTCAGTTCCTTTGATCAACTGCAGGGGGGCGAAGCGATCATTCTTCACAATGATCATGATCCCAAACCATTGTACTACCAGCTGCTGGGTGAAAGGGGCAACTGCTTCAGCTGGTCATACCGGAAAAACGGTCCGGAAATATGGGAAGTAGAGATACGGAAAAATGCCGCCGGCGCGAATTTAGAAACCCTGGGTGAAATTGCCAGTAAAGATATGAGGAAGGCAGAGGTCTTCAAGAAACTGCGCCTGGACTTTTGCTGCGGCGGGAAAAAAAGCCTCGAGGACGCATGCAGGGAAAAAGGATTAGACGTACTTCAGGTTAAAGCTGAACTTGAAAATGTTTCACACACGCAGTCGGCAGTGCCACAACATGATTTCAATGCCTGGAATTTATCGTTCCTGTCTGATTACATTGTCAATGTGCATCACGCTTATGTTAACCAGAATATTCCGGTGCTCATGGACCTGACACAAAAAGTGGCGGATCATCACGGAAAAACGAACCCTGAATTAGAAGAGATCCGCGAAAAAGTTGAGGAGATGGTAAGTGAACTGAGGGTTCATTTAAAGAAAGAAGAGCATATTCTGTTTCCATACATTAAGCAACTGGAAAACAGCAAGCTGCACGGCGCACCCGCACCGCACAGCTTCGACTCGGTGCAGCAGCCGGTATCGGTGATGGAGCACGATCATGACGTTGTTGGCGATATTGCAGATATGATCAAGACGCTGTCGGGCAACTATACCTTGCCGGCAAATGCCTGCAACAGTTATGCGCTTTTATACAAAAAGCTGGAAGAATTTGAAGATGATCTGCATCTGCATATCCATCTTGAAAATAACATTCTATTTCCAAAGGCTGTAGCACTGGAGAAAGTGGCGTGACAATCATTCGCCTGTGAGTCATTTCAAAAGACCTGTAGCAGAAAATCTACAGGTCTTTCTTTTTGAATACCCGTACTGAAATTACCAGTGGTATTATTATCCAGAACAGCATGCACCCGATGACGTATATGCTGCCGGTAGCTGACCCCATAAACTTTTTGAAGAGCGCACCGGAATAACCCATCATTACCGCCACGTCGAGCTGCAGCAGGACCAGTATCCGGCCCAGGTCGACGGGATTTAGCGAAATTAAACCCAGTAAAGGACGGTCGATCGGGTAATCGCTGAAAGAATAAATAAACGAAAGTAAAAGCCCGTCGAACAGCAAGGTGAAGAACAATGCTATGATTATCGCCGCGCCTATCCCCTTGGTCTTATCTTTAAACAACACGAAAATAAGCAGTGCGAGCGCGGAAAAAATAAGTGTGAGAAAAAGGCCGCTGATGATCAAGGTCAACGCAGCGATACCATAAGACAATATACACACCGGCAGGCCAACTCCCACGATGTAGGCTATGCCCAGTGCAAAAGCTACTCCTGTGTAGGAGGCCAGCAACATCGTCTTTCGTTTTATTGGCTGGGCCAGCAGCAGCTCGGTGAACTCTATGCTGTTGAAAAAATAAATTGTTGCAAAAAGTATACTGATGATAGGCACAAACAATAATGTGATATTGAGCAGACTCAACATCCCCTTCGTTGAGTTGCTGCCCATGCCCAGCACACTTACCGCCAGTGCCGCAAGAATAACTGTATATACAAGAATGGTCTTGTTCCTCAGCAGATCGAGCAGCACGTATTTTACTATAGTCTTCATTAGTTTGCCCGGCTTTGCGGTAGTTCTTTTTTTATAATTGTTGCTATTACCTTGTTCAATTTTTCCTCGCCTGTGGCTTCCTTAAGCTCGTCCACGGTTTTGTAAAACATGAGTTTGCTATCCTGTAAATACACTATGTGGCTGGTGATCCCTTCCAGATCGCTAAGTACATGTGATGTCACAAGTATCAGCTTGCCGTTGGCACGCTCCCGGGCGATCTTTTCCTTAAGAAATTCGCTGGATACAGGATCAAGTCCTGCGGTCGGCTCATCTAATATGAAAACGTCGGGCGAAAAAAGGAAGGCGAGGCAGGCACTTATCTTTTGTCTTGTGCCCCCGGACAAACTGCGCATCGTCTTATTCAGCAGCTTCGGGATTCCCAGCCCTTCTACAAGTTCTTCGTCATACCTCGCACAGTCTTTCCGTATCTCTTTTAGCATATTTATCACCTGCCCGATGGTCATATTTTCGGGGTAGCGGCCTATCTGGGGCATGTAGCCTATCTGCGACCTGTACTCCCAGCCGGAACTGATCAGCTTGTCATTTATCGATATAGCTCCTCTTTCAGCTATCACAAGCCCAAGGATGGACTTGATCAATGTGGTCTTCCCTGAGCCGTTAGGGCCTAATAATGATATAGTCTGCCCCGCCTCAAATTTAAGGCTGACATCATCCAATGCCTTAAACTTTCCGTATGATTTAGTCAGATGTTCAATAGTGATCATAGCTTTAGCATTTTCATCATCGGATGGTCATCTTTTAACTTGTCCGGTATCATTGTTGGCATTACTTTCTCCACCTGGTCCATTATGTCGGTGAGAAAGCTGTGATAAAGGATCATTGCTGCCGGAATTTTTTCGGTGACAACCGAATATACACTCACCGGGTAGTAAGGCACATCGCCAATGCTGTTCTTGTCGAGATCATAACCATCATACTTATCCCAATAGTTGTTGTTGAACACATTCAGCATCATTGTGCCGTTAGTGGCGACGTCAAATGAGTTGCCGACAAAATTATTCTCAACAAAGTTGCTGCCGCTGCAACTGGCCTGCACTCTCAGCGCCCAGCCATTGTCGCGAAACAGGTTGTGCCTGACATCAACGCGCGTGGTCCCTTCCATATGGATACCTACCGTATTTTTTACAAAACGGTTGTGGTCTATTTTGCTGTCTGTGATCTCCTTCAGTAAAAGGCCGTAAGACGCATCGCCCCAGTTGTGAATGAACTCATTATCCTGCATTATTACCCCATGCGAATACATCACCGCTACCCCCGCGCCGTTATCTTTAAATGTATTGTGACGGTAAGTATTGTCGTGCGAAAACATAAAATGAAGCCCGTACCTCATATTGTTGTACGAAGTGTTGCCCTCAATGTGTGAGTCAGTGACAAACTCGAAATAGATACCATCCCGCTGGCCCGAACATGTGTTGCCTTTTATCGTTAAGTTATTTGACTTCCAGGCGTGTATACCATTTCCACCGTTTATCTCGTTGGCGGAGTTCGACTGAATCAGATTATCAGCCACGATGCACAGCGAAGCATTTTGCAGGTAAACACCAAATGTGTTGTTGATAAGCCTGTTATTCTTTACCGTCACATTGCGGGCGTCTATTATCTTGATGCCTGCTATGTCTGTGGTACTGGCTCTGCCAGTGTTCTGTATTTGCAGTCCCGATACTGTCACGAGGTCAGCGCTGATGATAAATCCCTGGTACTTGCTCTCTGCGTCGATGACAGGCCATCCCTGACCTATCAGCGTCACCGGCACCGTAATTGTTATATCATGTTCTTTGTAAGTGCCGCTTTGTACAAACAAAGTATCTCCCCTATGCGCGGCGGCAATTGCTTTATGAATACTGTTGGCGGCGGGATAAACCTTTATTGTTGCTGCAAGGCCCACATTGCCTGCCGGACATAACAATAGCATCAATAAAATGAAACCCGGGATGTTTTTCATTGACTAGTTCAGGTTTTCCCATTTCAATACTTCAGTGTGCAAACTGTCCTTCACCGACTCGATATGATCCGCCAACCGGAAAGCCGCTAAATCGCCGTTCATTGGTGACTTGAACATTTCGCCATGTAAATATACCACCTGCCGGGCATTTAAAAATTTATTATCTGAACTGTTGTAGTCTGCCACGAAGATCTGTATTTCCGACTCCGAAAGATGTTCCTCCCTGATGTATTTTCTGAGACATGCCAGATCGTCGAACTTGAATGCTTTACCCTTTTTTGTTACGATCTCAGCTGCATAGCGCTTGTCCATTATTGTCATTTTGCATTGCGTACATGCATCATGACCATAGCTGACAGGCTCGAAACCTGCCTGGCAGGACGATAAAAAAATGACGCAAAGAGCGACAAATATTAAAACAGACGTTTTCATTTTGCTGTACTTTTTTTTATTTCATAAATACAAAGGCCCACCAACACCACACCTGCGGATATATAAAACCATCCTGCAACATCCGGCTGGGATAAGACCTCAAAATTCAACAACTTCTTGTATCCGAATAACGGCGGCTGGTACGACATGCCCGGCACTTTTATAGGAGCGGCAGGGTCGAGATTATGGCCGTAGTTATATTCCCACTTATAAAAATCGTAGAAGGAAAAAATGCCAATAAATATGAACAGCCCCGTCCAGATATAGTAAAACACTTTTCTCTTCAACAGCAGCACAACAAGGCCCAGGCCCATAAAGACAAGCATGGTAACCGGCAGGAAAATAAACTCAGGAAAATCTTTTTTCTCGATGGTCTTCATGCCAATGTAGTGGTTCAAACCGTTTATTATCGGCACATCGCCCTTAATATCATTCAGCCATATCTGCATCGACAGTCCACCGGGATATTGGGGTGCCCTCAGATCAATTCTCCACATGGGCAGGAACCACAATGTTGCGAGGAACAGTATAACTACTATCGTACTTATTTTCCCGGCAAGTGTTAATGTTTTCATGATCTATAAAAGTAAAAATGGTGATGCTGTACCACGACAGCACCACCACTGATTTGATTACTATTTTTTCACTGTAGTGTCTGCAATGAC
The DNA here is from genome assembly GCA_964396625.1 of uncultured Flavipsychrobacter sp. GTDB lineage: Bacteria > Bacteroidota > Bacteroidia > Chitinophagales > Chitinophagaceae > Nemorincola. Next base: position 230 of record CAYNGS010000096.1, on the reverse strand, counting down.
CCCTGTGCCAAATTTAAGCGGTACATTACTTCCCTTAGGCGATACCCTCAGATATCCTGACATTTCCTGGTGAAGCGCAGAGCAGAAGTCTGTACAATAGAAAGGATATATCCCCTGTTTTTGTGCAGTAAATTTCATGGTCAGCGTTTCGCCCGGCATAATCAGCAGATCCGCGGCCGTTGAGTTCTTTACAGCAAAGCCGTGGGGAATATCCCAGTCCTGCTCAAGAT
>CAYNGS010000095.1:0-8611 GCA_964396625.1 uncultured Flavipsychrobacter sp. | reverse complement strand
TCGATACCGTATATAGTTTCATCGAAATCTTTGTGATAATGAGGCACGGGCACCCGGGCTGCCGGGGCAATGATGCACTCGAACATGGTGATCGAGCCATTTGTATCGTTTTCATCGAGGCAAAATCTTACCTCCATACCGTTGAACGAAATAACTTCTTTTGACATAGCGTTTAATTTTTTGTAAACGTATGTGTTCATTGAAGCAAAGTTCTTGACGAAAATCAAGAAATATCCGGCGTTGAAATTTTTTTGCGGATGCGACTGAGGGTCTCTGCACTTATACCAAGGTATGAAGCAATATGATATAGTGGTACGCGCTGAACGAGTGACGGCCTTTCGGTGAGCAGCCTTCTATAATTTTCCCCGGGTAAGTCGGTAAGCATTCTGCCAATATGTTCGCTAAGCCTGGAAGTTCTTTTCTGAAGGCCCAGCGCATGTATCTCGGCCACCCATTTATACTTTTTATATGATAGTTCCCATTTATCCTTTGAAAGCGTTAATACCTTAGTTTCTTCGAGCGCCTGAAAACTTTGCTTTGCGGGCGCTGCATTGCGCAAGCTCTCGAGATCGCCGGTCCAGTAGCCTTCCTCGGCAAAATATATAGTTTTTTCGGTGCCATCGGCGGTTGTGTTAAATGTCCGGATGCAACCCTTAAGAATAAAAATATTAAAGCGTTGAATGGAACCCTCATTTATGATGATCTCATTTTTTTTGAAATTGCGTAACTCGGTGAGGGCCATGTATTCACAAAATTCATTATCTGGTACCTGCACTTTACTGCGCAGTGTTTTTAACAAGATCTCTGCTCCTTCCATTTGTTTGTGTGATCGTCTTACAAATATACGTGATGACGACATGTTACTCAACCTAAAATGTATGAACCCCTATATGCAACCGGGCTATAAATCATTACTTTTATGCCCCAATACGGTAAAATGAGCAATGATGCAAAACGCCCGGTGCGGGTGCTGGTGGCCAAGGTAGGGCTGGATGGGCACGACAGGGGGGCCAAGGTGGTAGCTACCGCGCTGCGCGATGCCGGTATGGAGGTGATATATACGGGCCTGCGCCAAACGCCTGAAATGGTAGTGAACACTGCCCTGCAGGAAGATGTGGACGCGATAGGTATAAGCATACTGAGCGGTGCGCATATGACCGTGTTTCCGAAGGTGATGCAGCTGATGAAAGAGAAAGGGCTGAATGATGTGCTGCTCACAGGAGGCGGAATAATACCCGACGAGGATATGGCACAACTGCAGGAAATGGGTGTGGGTAAGCTGTTTGCGCCAAGCGCACCCACGACCGCAATTGCGGACTATATCAAAGACTGGGTAAAAGAACATAGAGACTTTAAATAATCCCGGCGGCTATCGGGACCGGACAACAAAAACTCAAACAACAAAATCCCAATTACGAATTCCACAAAAGAAACAAATCCCAAAAAAAATGTACAATACCATACTTACCGAATTAGACAAAGGCACGTTTACCATAACCGTGAACCGCCCTGATAAAATGAATGCCCTGAACAAGGATGTAATAGATGAACTGGGGAATGCCATTAACGAGGTGTACCAAAACGAGGAAATTAAAACAGCCATTATAACAGGCACCGGGGAAAAAGCATTTGTAGCAGGCGCAGACATCAGCGAGTTCACCGGGCTGAACGCGGAGACCGGTGCGGCCCTTGCCCGCAAAGGCAGGGAGCATGTATTTGACCGCATCGAAAACTGCCCCAAGCCGGTGGTGGCAGCGGTAAATGGTTTTGCGCTTGGTGGCGGCTGCGAGCTTGCTATGGCCTGCCATTTCAGGGTGGCGAGTGTAAATGCTAAATTCGGGCAGCCGGAAGTGAACCTGGGCCTGATACCCGGCTATGGCGGCACCCAGCGCCTGACCCAGCTCATAGGCAAGGGCAAGGCCATGGAGCTGATGATGAGCGCCGATATGATAGGCGCGGAGGAAGCGAAGGCCCTGGGCCTGGTAAACCATGTGGTGGCGCTGGAAGAACTGCTGGCGAAAACAAAAGAAATAGTACAAAAGATACAACTGAAGGCACCGCTGGCTGTAGGAAAAGTAATAGCATGTGTGAACGATGCGGCAAAAGGCGATCAAAGGGGGTTTGATAATGAAATAGACCGTTTTGGAGCATGTTTTACCACAGAAGATATGAAAGAAGGAACAAATGCGTTTTTGGAAAAAAGAAAACCTGCGTTTAAAGGAAAATAATTTATATCTTCAACCTCAAAATTTTCTGTACATGCAAGCCAGGTTTATCCGTAACTTATTGGTGTTATGTATGAGTATAGCCATCTGCTATACTGCAAGCGCGCAAAATGCCGCGAGAGATTATGTGGAACCAGACGGCTGGTCGCTGGGAACCAACATAGGTTTGAGCGATATGTGGGGTAGCGTGGGCACTAAATCAGTGATCGATCATTACACAAACAGCAAGTATTTCGATAAAGTTGCTTTTATTGGCGGCATCTTCGGTCGTTACACTATACACCCCTGCCTGGCAGTAAGATTTTTGGTCAATTACGGCAGCCTGTATGCTACAGATAAATGGAACTATGACAAGGCAAAGGGCAGCACCAATCAGGGAACGGACGCATACCAGCGGCTGGCAAGAAACCAGGACGCGCGTGATTTTATTTTTGAACCCGCTGCACTTTTTGAACTGGACCCTTTCAGATTTAATCCCGAGAGCAAGAGCGCTATGCGAAGAGGCCAGCCTTATATAGCGGCCGGCATTGCTTATTTTCACTACGAGCCCTACAGCACGGCGGGCAATACCGGCGCATGGGTGAAGACCTACAACCTGGACCTGGAAGGGCAGGGATTTGGCGCGGGATTTCCTCCAAAAAAATCTTTGTGGCAGCCGGCAATACCACTGGCTATAGGATATCGCTGGGACATTGGCCAGCATCTTAACCTCGGTATCGAGTATATGTACCGGATGACGTTTACCAAGTACCTGGACGGTGTGAGCGATAAGTACATCAGCACATCGGACTATGCAGCGCACCTGTCGCCGCATGACGCTGCACTTGCAGAGTCGGTAGCTGATAAGGAAGCGCTGACCGGCCTTGGGCAGACCAATGCTGCAGGAAACACACGGGGCGGAGGTAAGAATGAGTCTTACTCTACCATATCCATAGTGTTTTACTACAAAGTGGCTACCAATAACCGCAGGTGGTGGAAGTAAAAATGGTGAGGAAAATGCCGTCAGCTACACCCTGGCCCGCCATTCAGTTTCGGGAGCCTTGTTGATGTGGCTGATATAGCGGGCAAGCACAAAAAGATAATCAGAAAGCCGGTTGAGATATTGAATCACGAGTGGAGGAACGATCTCGTTATGTTCCTGCATGCTTACGCATATCCGCTCTGCCCTGCGGCATACACAGCGCGCTACATGGCAGGTGGAGGAAGCAAGATTGCCGCCCGGGAGTATGAAAGCCCTCATTTCGGGTAAGGTTTCGTTCATCTCATCTATCCTTTGCTCCAGCCAGGTAACGTCGGTATCATGCAGGTCGGGGAGTTTCATTTTCACTTCCTTGCTTGTATCTGTGGCCAATACAGATCCAATGGTAAATAACCGATCCTGTATCTCGCGAATGGCCCCGGTGATCGCATCGTTCAGGCACATATCCGATACCATGCCGAGGAAAGAATTCAACTCGTCGACAGTGCCATAACTTTCTATGCGAATGTGGCTTTTAGGCACCCGTACACCACCAATAAGACTGGTACCGCCCTTGTCGCCTGTTTTAGTGTATATTTTGAACATAGCCCAAAAACCCGGTGGAGTGTTCCGTATTTAATTATTTGGTTAAGTAATGGTTTCTCCTTTTGGAGACAGTGTCTTAGCGTTCTGTGCTTTTTGTGCAGCGTCGGTCTCTACCATGCCGTCCCTGATCCTTATAACCCGCTGTGTGAACTTGGCAATATCTTCTTCGTGCGTAACCAAAACGACCGTATTTCCCAGCTCGTGGATATGGCCAAATAGCTCCATTATTTCCACAGACGTTTTACTGTCGAGGTTGCCGGTAGGTTCATCGGCAAGGAGCAGCGATGGGTTATTGATAAGCGCTCTGGCCACCGCAACACGCTGGCTCTGGCCACCCGATAGTTCATTTGGTTTGTGATGCGCGCGCTCACTCAGGCCGACTTTCTGCAGCATGGCGCGGGCGCGCTCTTCACGGTCTTTCTTGCTTACACCGGCATAGATGAGCGGCAGCGCCACGTTTTCCCAGGCGGTGAGACGCGGAAGGAGATTGAACTGCTGGAACACAAAGCCTATCTCGGTATTCCTGACGTCAGCGAGCTGGTCATCGGCCATATTGCTTACATCTTTGCCATTGAGGACGTATTGTCCGCCGGTGGGTGAGTCGAGACAGCCAAGTATATTCATGAGCGTGGACTTACCCGAACCGGAGGGCCCCATCAGCGCAACATATTCATTTTCGTTGATGAGCAGATTGATGCCTTTAAGCACCGGGAGCTCCTGCCTGCCGAGGTAATAACTTTTGCGAATATCATTCAGCCGAATAACTTCCTTCATTAAGATAGCTTGTGTCCGTTTTCAAAAATACGCATAATTTCACCCTTTGTATGCTTTGTTTCCCAAATTGTAAGATCAACATAGGGTTGTATGTAACCAGAAAGCGAGCCGATGGTTACCACGATATAGAGACCATCTTTTACCCTGTGCAGTGGCGGGATGTGCTGGAGCTGATCCCTGCACAGCAAACACGATTGCATACAAGCGGCATTGCCGTAGCCGGCAATGACCAGGATAACCTGGTATGGAAGGCGTACCGGCTCATGCAAGAAAGATTTGCAGGAGCGATACCGGGCTTTGACATTTACCTGCACAAAATCATACCTATGGGTGCAGGGCTTGGCGGCGGCTCTGCAGACGGCGCTTTTATGCTGCGGCTAATAAACGATCATTGCAAACTTAACTTAACTAACGACGAACTTGCTGCGTTGGCGCTGCAATTGGGCAGTGATTGCCCATTCTTTATTTATAACACTCCGCGGTTTGCCGCGGGGAGGGGTGAACAAATGACAGAGGTGCCGCTCGACCTGTCGGCGTACAGTATCCAGATCGTGCGACCGCATTTGCACATATCTACCGCGGATGCTTTTGCAATGATAAAGCCGGCAGCCGCAGCCTATGATCTGCGGCAATTGTCGAGGTTGCCCATAGGTGAGTGGCGGGCAAACATCGGAAACGATTTTGAGCAGCCCGTGTTCGGGAAGTACCATGAACTTGCTGAAATTAAGCAGCAGCTTTATGACCAGGGTGCGGTATATGCCTCAATGAGCGGGAGCGGATCTGCCTTATTTGGTATTTTTAACAAAGACGGACGGGCAGAAATGAAGCTGAAGATACCGTTCGACACCTATTATCAACCGTAATGCAATAGGTAGGTTTTCAATCAGTTAAAAATAAGTATTTTACACATATTATTATTGCGCTTTTTTAGCGTGTAAGACGTTGGTCTTTTGCAGGTTATGCTTTTAAGAAAGTGCCGGATTTCTTTTGCATAACGGTAGTGGTTAATTACTTTTATAACCCTCAATCTGATTTTTACAAGCTAATGAAAAACAGCCCTGTGCTGATGTTGCAGCTTTTGCAGAAGACAGGCAACGATAAATAACTGAACTATGATAGACACACCGCGGTATAAAGAATTGCAGGAAAAACTTGCGCTGCAGACCGACGAAAAAGGCAGAATAGATACGATGCTGAGTATCGGTGAGGAAATAAAGAGTTTTGACGGGGATGAGGCAATGGGGATGGCCGATGATATAATAGCGCGGTCGAGGGTAGCGGGGTATATGTCGGGCATAGGCCGCGGATTATGCCTGAAGGGTTTTTGTTACCGGCTGAAGGGAGAGTATGATACCGGCCTGGAAGTGCTGAAGGACGCACTGTCCATTGCGCGGAAAATACCTGATCGCAATATAGAGGCAACAACACTGTATTACCTCGGCAACATTTACCGGGACCTGGGTGATCTTGCGAATGTATTTTCTCATTACGAAAAGGCGCTGGCTATAAATGAAGAGTCGGGAGATGAGTTTTACCAGTCTGTAATACTGTCGAGCATATCGAACCTGCTTTATGACCTTAATGACTACGACAGCGCGCTTGAGTATGCGTTGAAGTGCCTGCCGATATTTGAGCGTGTTTCGAATGTGAACAGCTTGCTGAATATTTATAACACACTTGGCAATATTTACTTTAAGAAAGAGCAGCTACAGGATGCGCTGCATTATTTTGAAGAGAACCTGAAAAGATCCGAGCCTGAAACTGCAGCCTATGTGATGGCTGAAAGCGGCCTGGGTAAGGTGTATTACCGGATGCAGAACTTTGAGGCGGCGCACAAATATCTTTCGAACGCGCTACAGCAATCGAAGGAGATCAGCAATGCAGAGGTGCAGATCATCTGTAATTTTTACCTCGGCAGGCTGTACATGGATGAAGGCAATTACAGGCAAGCCCTGCAATACCTGAATACTGCTTACACCCTCGCCGGCGATTATATGCGCAAGCATGACATCATGAGCATTCATGAAGTGCTCGCGACGCTGTATGATAAGATAGGTGATATACCCAAGGCGTTCTTTCACTTGAAATCGTTTGAGAAACTGAAGGAAGAGATATTCAAGCAGAAGATCATAAACGAGTTGCGGAATATGCAGGTGCGGCAGCAGACCGAGCTGGCGCAGAAAGAAAAGGAAGTGGCCGAACGCACGGCATACCTGAAGCACCAGTTCCTGGCGAACATGAGCCACGAGATAAGGACGCCGATGAATGCAATAGTGGGGATGACACGGCTGCTGCTGTCTAAGGACCCGAAGCCGGACCAGCTAAGGTACCTCAATGCTATACAGTTGTCGTCGAACAACCTGCTGGTGATCATCAACGATATACTTGACCTGTCGAAAATAGAGGCCGGTAAAATAATCATTGAGCATGTGGACTTCAATGTGCGGGAGATAGTGCAGAGTGTGCGGGATATGCTGCTGCTGAAGGTGGAAGAGAAAAAGATAGAGCTGCGGGTGTCGGTAGATAATGCTATACCCGGCAGGCTGACGGGCGACCCTACCCGAATAAACCAGGTGCTGATAAACCTTGCCGGAAACGCTGTGAAATTTACCGAGAAAGGATTTGTGGAGGTGAAAGCGACACTTGTAAAAAGAGAAGACGATAAACTTTGGATAAAGTTTGATGTAACGGATTCGGGCATCGGTATTGGGCCGGAGTATGTAGATACTATATTTGACAGTTTTACACAGGCGGGATCTGATGTAACGAGGAAATTTGGCGGAACGGGATTGGGGCTTACCATCTCGAAACAATTAGTGGAACTGATGGGCGGCCAGATATCTGTGCAGAGCGAATTGAACAAGGGCACAACATTTACAGCGCTGGTGCCGCTGCAGGAAGCCAAGGTGCAGGAAGTAGTGAAGCAGGCGTCTGTGCTGGATGACCGATCGATGGCCAGGCTGAACAAGCTGAAAGTGCTGCTGGTGGAAGACAATGAGTTTAACCGCATGGTAGCCGAGGATACGCTTCGGGAGCTGATACCGGGCATCAGTTTTCATATAGCAATAAACGGTGTGGACGCGGTGGACCGGCTGAAGAAAGAAATGTTTGATGTGGTGCTGATGGATATACAGATGCCGATAATGGACGGTATGACCGCGACCAAAGTGATACGGACAACGCTGCCCGAGCCGGCGAAGCATGTGAAGATAATAGCCATGACAGCTAATGTGATGCAGGAAGATGTGCAGGAGTATTTCAACATCGGGATGAATGCGTATGTTTCAAAACCATTTAATGCAGATGAGCTGCTGCTGAAAATGGACGCGGTGGTGGGCACGGCGCCACCGGTGAGCAGCGTGAAAAAAGAGGAACCGGCGCCCGTGCATGTAGCGCCCAAAAAAGAGGAGCGTGTGTTTCCTCCGATGCCGGACCGTGTGACCGATATGCAGTTTCTGAAGCAGTTTACCGGTGGCAAGGAAGACAAGCAGCAGAAATACATCGGGATGTTCCTGGAGAATGCCCCGAAGCTGCTGGACAGCCTGGAGAAGGCGCTGGCCATAAAGGATTACAACACCATAAAAATAGCGGCGCACTCATTGAAGCCACAGTTATCTTACATGGGGGTGAAAGAGGATGTGAGCAATATTTTCCTGATCGAGCAGTCGTCGGGAGAATCAGCGCACCAGGAGTCGCTGCCGCAACTGGTTAATAACCTGAAGCGCATATGCAGCAAAGCTTTTGAAGAACTTAAAAACTATAACTAAGAGAATTGGGGCACTAAATTGAACCATTTTATATTTTCCTGATAATTTTTATTACTTTTCAAAATAATTGACACTTTCCTATGGCAGCAAAACAAAGCACGCGATACATGTTCCTGGTGGACGATGAGCCCATCCAGAATGAAATGCTTAAAGACTATTTGAGCGAGCGTTTTCAGTACCAGATCAAGACATACGGCAGTGGTGAAGAGGCTATGAAGGACATGCACCTGAACCCTGAGATAGCCGTGCTGGACTTTCACCTGAACTCACACCTGCCCAAT
>CAYNGS010000094.1:0-8623 GCA_964396625.1 uncultured Flavipsychrobacter sp. | reverse complement strand
AGTAGATAGTAGAAATGGAAGAAAGCACCTTTAGGTGTTTGGGGGTTCCTCCAATTGTTTATCCTTTCTGAAATAGACAATATAATAGAATAACAAAAGGGCGATGCCCGTGAAGAAAATATAAACGGCATATTTCTTGTACTCTTTATCGATATTTAAAAACTCAGTGACCATCCACACGGAGTTTGCCATGATCCAAAGACATATGGCGAGGTTATGAAAGAACTCTGCCCGGATATGCCTTGACTTCCATAAAATATAAAAGGCAACCGAGAGTGTGGGGAATATCATGAAAATGCCTCCGGGCTTCCAGACGAGGGCCCAGCAGGTATCTTTCAGTAACCAGAGAAAAATGTGCCCGTTCTCGATCCAGCGTTTGGTGGGCGACACATATACTGCCGCTCCATTTTCCTGTTTTTCGTGCATGAAGTGTTAAATATAAATTCAAAAGTAAATCGTTTGCATTTGAATACTCATAACGATTATTTAAATTTTGTTATTTGGATTTTGAATTTTCCTACCTTTGCGCCACATTTAAAAAAATAGTTCTTTAACCAACCTGATAAAATGAGTAAAGTAAAAGTTGCCATCAATGGGTTTGGCCGTATCGGCCGCCTCGCTTTCCGCCAGATACATAACATGGAAGGCATAGAAGTAGTAGCGATAAACGACCTGACCAAGCCAAATGTATTGGCTCACTTGCTGAAGTATGATACCGCACAGGGACGCTTTAACCAGAATGTGACGCATACAGACAACGCCATCATTGTAAATGGTAATGAAATAAAGATATATGCACAGAAAGACCCGGCTCAGATACCGTGGGCATCGCATAATGTAGACGTGGTGCTGGAATGTACCGGATTCTTTACTGATAAGGAAAAAGCCGAAGGCCACATCAAGGCTGGTGCAAAGCGCGTTGTGATATCCGCTCCGGCTACGGGTGAAATGAAAACAGTGGTATTTAATGTAAACCACAACATACTTGACGGCAGCGAAACAGTTATCAGTTGTGCATCGTGCACTACCAACTGCCTGGCGCCGATGGCGAAGGTGCTGAATGATTCTTTTGGCATTGTGACCGGTCTTATGCTTACCGTGCATGCTTATACCAACGACCAGAATACACTGGACGCACCGCACCCGAAGGGTGACCTTCGCCGTGCCCGTGCCGCCGCTGAGAATATAGTTCCAAACTCTACTGGCGCTGCTAAAGCAATAGGCCTTGTACTTCCTGAACTGAAAGGAAAGCTTGATGGTTCTGCCCAGCGCGTGCCTACGGTGACCGGCTCTCTTACTGAACTGACCGTAATACTGAGCAAGAAAACTACGGCCGACGAAGTGAATGCAGCTATGAAAGCAGCCGCAAATGAAAGCTTTGGCTACAATGAAGATGAGATCGTGAGCAGCGATATCATCGGCACACACTTCGGCTCTTTATTTGATATGACGCAAACCAAGGTGATGACGGTGGGCGACCAGCAACTTGTAAAAACGGTGAGCTGGTACGATAATGAAATGAGCTATGTAAGCCAGCTGGTACGTACCGTAAAGTATTTTGCAGGGTTGATCAGCAAATAAATGTTAGTTACAATGTTTTTTCAAAAGCCTTCTTTCGGAAGGCTTTTGTATTTTTGCAATAAATAGTATGTATGGGACAGTCTGAAATGGATCTGTTACTAAAACGTATCACATATAACCCCGGGATTTTCGGAGGCAAAGCGATTATTAGAGGAATGCAGTTTCGCGTGGTAGATCTTTTTGGAGTTGCTGGCAAGTGGCATGACATGGAAAGAAATTTTAGACGATTTTCCATACCTGGAAGCCGAAGATATTCAGGCGTGCTTGTATGACGCAGCCTTGAAATTAAATCATCCACGCTTGCATGCCGCTTAAGAAAGATTTTATCGAACTTGTTTTGAGAAAAAATCTCCGCCAAAAATTATATGGATCACAGCGGGAAATTTGTCGAACATCCAACTAAAAAAGATACTTTTGGAACATTTACGACCCGCAGTTGAGCAACTTCAAAACCCTGAATATTATTTTATCGAAATAAGCTAAGATCATCCGATGTCCACATTTTCCTCCCACAATTTCGCAAATGAGAAAGCGCTGATACGCGTAGATTTTAATGTACCTATCAAAAACGGTACTATTACCGATGATACGCGGATACGAGCTGCGTTACCGACGATAAAAAAAGTACTTGCTGATGGCGGCAGTGTAATACTGATGAGCCACTGGGGTCGCCCGCTGAAGGATATAGAGAAGAAGCCAAATCTTGCACTTGCGGATTTTTCGCTGAAACCTGTCGCACCCTACCTGTCGAAACTGCTGGGGACGGATGTGCAATTTTCGGACGACTGCATAGGTGATGATGCGGCAAAAAAAGCAGCTGCACTGAAACCCGGACAGGTACTGATGCTGGAAAATCTGCGGTACTACAAGCAGGAGGAAAAAGGCGACAAGGACTTTGCAGAAAAACTTTCCAAGCTTGGGGATGTATATGTGAATGATGCCTTTGGCACCGCGCACAGGGCTCATGCATCTACTGCTGTGATCGCACAATTCTTTCCGGGAGATAGAAAAATGTTCGGACTGCTGATGGAAAATGAGGTAAGGGCTGCTGAAAATGTGCTGCACAATAGCAAAAGGCCTTTTACTGCGATCATAGGCGGTGCGAAGGTATCGGATAAGATACTGATCATTGAAAACCTGTTGGAAAGAGCCACCGACATCATTATTGGCGGCGGCATGGCGTATACTTTCTTCAAGGCTGAAGGTGGTGAGATAGGCAATTCGCTGTGTGAAGATGACCGCCTGGATATGGCGCTGGCGCTGCTGAAAAAGGCAGATGAAAAAGGTGTGAGCATACACCTGCCGTCGGACAGTATCATAGCCGACAAGTTTGCGGCAGACGCAAACACATCGTCAGCTCTAAGCACGGAAGTGCCCCCCGGATGGATGGCGCTGGATATCGGGCAGATGGCCGTGGCGCAGTTCAAAAAAATAATTTGTGAGTCGAAGACCATTTTGTGGAACGGCCCTATGGGTGTTTTTGAAATGGATAAATTTCAGCATGGCACCAAGGCCATTGCAGATGCAGTAGTGGAGGCGACAGCCAAGGGCGCTTATTCGCTTGTAGGCGGAGGTGACAGTGTGGCTGCAGTTAATAAATTCGGGCTGGCAGAAAAGGTAAGCTATGTATCGACCGGAGGCGGCGCGATGCTGGAGTACTTTGAAGGTAAGGAACTGCCGGGTATCGCGGCGATAAAGAACTAAGAGAAAAGGCCCCTACAGGGCCTTTCTCATAACATATCGTGAACAGAAGATACTACCTTATTAAAGTTACTTCGCCCTTGAAGTTTTTATTCTTACCACTCGGGCTGGCGAGTATGATGTTGTAAAAATACACGCCCATTTCCTGCGGCACACCGTTGAAGGTGCCATCCCAGCCCTGTTTGGGGTCGTATGTGTTGTGATAGATCAATTGTCCCCAGCGATTGAAGACGCTGAAGTCGACGAGCTTGTCGTACTTGATGTTCCCGATCCGGAAGATGTCGTTATGCCCGTCACCATTTGGCGTAAAGCCTGTCGGAATAAACTCATTCACGCTATAGTCCATCGAAAGTGAGACATAGCCGTAATCAACGCAACCCCATTGATTCATACCTTCTACGGTGTAAGTAGTGGAATCCTGCGGCGTGGCGAGCGGGTTGTTAATGTTAGGATTGCTCAGCGAGCCATCGTTTGGCGACCATAAATAGTACTCTGCCCCCTCTGCCCACAACTGTATGGTACCGCCATAAGGCACCACCTGGCTTATAGTAACATTGGTAAGCGATACAGGGGGACGAATAACTACGGTCTCCGTGGCTGCGGTGGGGCAATTCAGATATTTTATTGTAAGCGTGTATACGCCTGAATCTCCCAACCGCACATCAGGTATCTCGGGGTATTGCAGATCGGAAGTGAAACCGTTGGGACCAACCCAATCGAAAGTGACATCACTGATGGCATCTGTGGCACCCAACTTCAAGGTTTTGCCGGCGCAGATAGGGCTGTTATTTGTAAGCTCGGGGGCCGGTGGTGGATTCGGGTCTGTTAGTGTGAGCGGGCCAACGGTGTTTGAAATGCAAGTAAATGAACTTACGTAAATACCGGCGTAGGTGCCCGAAGAAAGTCCGGTAACCGTGACATTGCCTGAAGCGTCAGCCACCGCTGTAAATGAAGCCGGGGCACCATTAAAGGAATAATTGACAGTATATGTAACACCTGAAGCAAGACCACTCAATGTGATGGTACCCTCTGTGCCCAGACAAGTTTTAGGATTAGAATATGTGGCATTTGTAATATCCGGAATGGGGTGTACAACTACAATGGTTGTTGCGGGGGCCGAAACACATTCAAACTGAGTGGCCGTAACCGAATAGGTTCCGGACTGCGCGACAGAAGCGTTGGCAATCAGGGGGTTCTGAAGATTTGACGTGAAACCTCCGGGGCCGGTCCAGGAGTAACTAACACCAGTAGTAGCGTCTGTGGCAGTAAGCTGCAGATCAGTACCTGCGCAAATCGGTGTATTGTTGCCCGCAGTGGGTGTGGGCGGAGTAGGCGGAAGAGAGAGAACTATCGGCCCATTCACCAGATTTGAAACGCAACCTAATGTGGTGGTAACCGTAAAGCCGGAATAGCTTCCTGCAGAAAGGCCAGTGATAATGATATTTCCCAACGCGTCGGCCAAAAGAGTAATTGTAACGGTGCCACCGCCAGCTACGCTGTAATTCACGGAATAACTACCGCCGGGAACAAGCCCTGTCAGCGTAATAGTACCATCGGTGGTTGTACATTTTGTGGGGCCGGAGGACAGCGTGCCGGTGATCTTTGGAGTCGGGTTGACCTGAATGCCTGCAACCATAATGCATCCGGATGCCGAGGTGTAGGTGACCGTAGCAACGCCCGCGGATATACCAGACAATACCCCGGTAGAAATACCGATGCCCGCCACAGTTATGTCGCTCGTGTTCCAGGTGCCACCGGCAAGATCATCGTGTAACAGCGATGTGGTCCCCTCGCAAAGAGTGGTAATTCCTGTGATGGCTGACGGAAGCGGATTGACGGTCAGAGTGGTAGTCCTGAAACAACCGGCAGCGGTAGTGTATTTTATTACCGTGGTTCCGGCTGAAAGACCGGCAACGACTCCCAGAACACCGTCGACAGAAGCGATCACTGTGCTGCTGCTGCTCCAAGCGCCCCCAGTTGTATCGTCGCTTAGTGTGGTAGTACTGCCCTGACAAATAGCCGTGGCACCTGCAATATTTGCGGGAAGCGGGTTAACAGTAACAGGGGTACTTACGAAACACCCACCCGTTGTAGTATAAGTAACGGTGATCGTGTTCGCAGCGACGCCTGTTACTACCCCTGAGATAAAACCAACTGTAGCCACTGACATATCTGAACTGGCCCATGTGCCACCAGGCAGTGAGTTACTGAGCGTGGTAGTGCTGCCTGCACAAACAGTTTTGACTCCGGCTATCGCTGCAGGAACTGCGAAGACGGTGACGGCGCGCGTAGCTACGCAGCCAGCATCGGTGGTATAGTTTATGAAAACGGTTCCTGCTGCGACACCTGTAACGACGCCCGTTAAAGGGTCCGCGGTGGCAATGAGTGTGTTGGCACTGCTCCAGGTACCTTCCGGAGTTGCATCACTCAGTGCCGTTGTATTCCCTGCGCACATTGAAGCTATACCCATTATCGGTGTAATTGGGTTGACCGTAACTGAGGTAGTCATAGAACAGCCGGCTGTAGTCGTATAAGCTACAATCGCTGTGCCCGACATCATACCGGTCACAATGCCGGACGCCGCCCCTACTGAAGCGATGAGCGGGTCGCTTGTGCTCCATATGCCGCCAGCGAGAGCATCGACCAGCGTTGTGGTTGATCCCTGGCAAACCGTTGGGATACCAGCGATGGGCAGCGGAAGCGCATTTACAGTAACCGTAATATTGGCTACGCAACCTTCTGCCGTAGTATAATTTATCAGTGCAGTTCCCGCAGTAGACCCTGTGACAAGACCGGAAGATGCGCTGATGCTGGCAACAAACGGATTCATGCTGGCCCAGGTGCCGCCCGAGGTGGCATCGCCGAGCGCTGTGGTACTGCCCTGACAAAGAACCGGCATGCCGGTGATAGCGGCAAGCGGATTGACGGTGATCGTTTTAGTAGCCGAACATCCGGCTGCGGTTGTAAAAGTGATCGTGGAAATACCTTGCGATACGCCTGACGCAACGCCGGTGGACAACCCAATAGTAGCCACTGCAGGAGCGCTGCTGGTCCACGTGCCACCGGCAGGATCGCTGAGGGTTATGGAATGTCCCTGGCAAACGGCGGAGCTGCCGGATATCGGCGAGATCGCATTAACCGTAATAGCTTTAGTGGCGATACAGCCTGTAGGCAAAGTATAGCTGATGGTAGCAGTACCGGAGGAAACGCCGGATACGAGGCCCGAAGAAATATCAACAGTTGCGACGGCGAGGCTGCTGCTGCTCCATGTGCCGCCGGATGTGGGGTAAGTTAATGAAGTCGTATTTCCCTGGCATATAGTGGGTGCGCCGGAAATCGACGTTACCGGATCGACATTCAGCGTTGTCGTGGTTAAACAGCCACCTGCCATTGTATACGTTATAGTCACTACCCCTGACGACACTCCGTAGACGATACCCGATGACGGACCAACCGTGGCAACAGATGTATTGCTGCTCGTCCAGTTGCCACCAGCGACACCATCGCCCAGCGCCAGGGAACTGCAAACCTGACCGGCACCAGTAATGGGACCGGGCAAAGAATTCACAGTCAGATCCAATGTGGCTATGCAGCCGGTGCTGGTCGTATATTTTATCGTGGCTATGCCGGGAGAAACGCCGGTAGCGACACCGCTAACGATACCAACCGTTGCAACGGAGGAGCTGAGACTGCTCCATGTGCCGCCTAAAGTTGCGTCGCTCAATGAAGTTGTACTGCCCTGACATATGGCAGGCGCACCAACGATTGGCGTGAGCGGATTAACAAGTACCGAGGCCGTAACTGCGCAGCCAGCAGGAGTTGTGTATGTTATGACAGCCGCACCAACGGCTACACCGGTAACAATGCCGGTAGCTGCCGTGACCGTTGCAATGCCGGGATTCCCGCTGGTCCATGTGCCTCCGGACACAGCGTTGCCAAGCGTTGTTGTTCCGCCGAAGCATACCGTAGTGCTGCCGGTAATAGCCGAAACAGGGTTAACCGTGAATATAGCTGAGGCGCTACAGCCACCACCGTAGGTGATATAACTTATCGTAGTTGTGCCGCCGTTAAATCCGGACACTAAACCAGAAGTCAAGCCGATGCTTGCTACTGACGGTGTGCCACTGCTCCAGGTACCACCGGGGGTAACGTCGGTCAGTGTAGTATTGCCGCCCTGGCATACCTTGAGGGTACCTGCAATGGGAGCAACAGGCAGATTGACAGTAACAGAAGTAGTAGACGTGCAACCCGCGGGCGTGGTATAGGTGATGACAGCGGTGCCTACTGTGACACCGGTAAAGATGCCAGATGACGTACCGATCGTAGCCACAGCATTATTGCTGCTGCTCCATGTGCCACCTGTAACCGGATCAGTGAGTGTAGATGAACCGCCTGCACAAACAGTGGTTACGCCATTTATGGGTGCAACCGGATTGACCGTGATCGTTGTTGAAGAACTTGAAGAGTAGCCACAGGCATCAGTTGCTGTTACAGTATATGAAGTGGTGCCCGAAGGCATGATAGATATGGAAGAACCAGTGAAACCGCCCGGTGTCCATACATAAGAATAAGGCGGAACACCCCAGCTTGTAGTAGCCGAAAGTGTAGTGGGCTGGCCCTGGCAAACGATGGATGGCAATGCTGTGATCGCGCTGGTTTCTATGGTATGGCCGGAGACAGTTATGGTGAGCGGAGTGCCTGCAGAAATATAGGCGATGCCACAAGGCGCATCAGCCGCATAGTTCTGATAAAAATTCATAGTAAGATTCAGGTTGTAGGGAGCGCACTGCGGCGGCGGCATACAAGAAGCTATAGCCGGATAAATGGAAGCGTCAGTGCCGGTGCAGGTACCTGTGAGTAAACTATTACAGTTCCAGTAGAGATAGGTCGGCACGGGGCTTCTACAAGCGCCAAGGTAAAAGTCAAAAGCGCCATTATTCAGTATTGCACCACCGCTGGTGACATACTGAAAGGTAAACTGTACATCTGTAACCGAAATATCGCCAGGCACTGTTGCAGCGTTGGAGTAAACACATCCGGTGGTCCAGGACGGGCTGTATGTGGAGCCGGAAACGGAGGACGAAGTGGCCGTAGCAACAAGTGGATCAATGATGACCGGGTAAGACGATGCCGGCCTGTTGAGAAAATTACCGGGTAATGATATGTCCAGTATTTTTTCATTGATATGGTACTCCAGCATCTTCAGCGTGCCCTTTACATTATTTTTCTCAAACACAGTGGCGGCCGATACTGCATATATTTTTTCACCACCGGCATTTCTTACTTCCAGGTTTCCGGAATACCGGGTCTGGCCGCTGGCAAAGAGAGTCATGCCGTTGTC
>CAYNGS010000093.1:0-8643 GCA_964396625.1 uncultured Flavipsychrobacter sp. | reverse complement strand
ATTGGGCAGTTCTTCAAATATCTGGATGTCGAGAAAGCGGCCGTCGTAAGCATATCCGCGTTTCTGGCCAGGTGGTACCTGTAGTTTGCTGTCGAGGTCGCTGATGACATTTTTGCTCATCCATTCCACCTTGCCGTTATTGATCTTTATGATTGAATAAACGTCCATTTTCCGTTTTTCGAGATCGCGTTCGTAGGTGTACATGCGCATGTTCGGCGCGCCCTTTTCGCTTTCCTCTGCCGTGTAAGCAGGGTTGACGAGATACATGACTTCGCCGTAGCGTTTTTCGAAGCTTTCCCCGGCATCGCTGTTGTAGCCCGCAGTAAAATATACCGCGCCATCTTTGGCACGCATATGGCTTGTGATGACCATGTTTGGTGAGGGGGCGTCTATCTCAAACCGTTCCTTGACCTTGCCGGCGTTGTCGATACGGATATAGGTATATTTCTTCTGGTCGGGCATGGGGTCGGCTTTTTTAGGAGCAAAGACGAATATCATATCTGCGTTCTGCAGGTTGCCTTCGGCATCGTCGTCGTCGCCATTACCGATGAGCCCCGAGTAGACGAGGCCCTGCGGCGATGTGAAATCAATAGGCATTTCTTCTGTAGAAAGGTCGGCTTTTTTGACGTGGAGCAAGGACACCTTTCGTCTCTGTTCATCTTTTATTGACATGCCTAACATGTACAGGTCGCCGGTAGCATGGTTTGAATAGGCCGCATAGCCTGCATAATCATTTTCGTCCTCGTTCTTCAGTACTATATCAGCTCCCTCCTCAACAGAGCGCCGGTAACGGCCTTTATCGGCATCCCATTTGTAGACATATTTCCCGGTGGTGAGGTGCAGTTTATGGCTTTCGAGCGAAAAGCTTTTCCCATTACCGAGTTGTGCGATGACCACATTTTTTTCTTTGTCGGGCTTTGCTTCTTCCTTCGGAATTTCGACGTCCTCCTCTTTGAGGTAATTGATATCCCTGTCGAAAATGTATTTCTGGTATTCGCGAACGTCTTCTTTTTTATCGCCCTTAAGGTGGTACATAACCTCAAGGTTGCCGGTCTCTTTGCTGATCCGGGCACTATGGAATTTACCTTTGGCAGCTTCTTTCGGCAGGTCCTGTTTGGTTTCTTTAACCTGCTGAGCGCGGGCAGTTGCAGCCGCCAGCAGCATCACTGCGATGGGAGCTAATATGTTTGTATTCATACCGGTTGATTTTAGTAAAGATTTTATGAACGATTAATTTCCGATTTGCTATGCTCATTCCGCTATTTTGAGCTGTAAGCTTACCGGCAGGACATTGTCATGCAGATAAACCACAAACAGTGTGCGACAGCGGTTGATGTAAAAAATAATTTTGCGATGAAGAATTCCTGCAGCAAAATTATTTTGGATAGAAAAAAATGTCAATTACACTTTAGTGGTATTTATGGGGCTGTAGCGCGAAACTTAATTCTTCGGGAAGGCTTTATTTAAAGCGTCTGTGCGGGAGTTGACCTGCAGCTTGTCGTAGATATTGTGGATGTGCTTGCGTACGGTTTCGATATTAATAAAGAGCAGTGCCGCTATTTCTTTATAACGGTAACCCTTGGCGAGGTAATCGAGTATCTCCAGCTCGCGGGCTGACAGCTTATCCAGTTCCTTACTTATTTTTTCCTGCTTCTGCTGAAAAAAGGTGATCACCTTGCGCGCTATCTGGCTGCTCATGGGAGAGCCGCCATTGTGGGCGTCAGCGATGGCTTCGAGTATTTTAGCCGGAGGGGTGGATTTTGTAAGGTAACCCGTGGCCCCGGCCTGGAGGGCTTTGAATATATTGTCGGGGTCTTCGAGCGACGTGCACATGATAAAGTGTGTGCCGGGGCAGTCACCCTTCAGGCGGCGAACACAGTCGGTGCCGGATAAGCCGGGCAGATGGATGTCTACGAGTACTATATCGGGCCTGAGCTGCGGAAGCCGGGATATAGCATCCTCAGCATTTTCGAATGTTGCGACACATTCGTAGCCTTCGCTGTCGTTGATGAGCACAGCCAGCATCTTCCTTGTCTCTTTCTGATCCTCTATTACGGCTACCTGTATGTCCATTGTAATAAATAAACGGTAAAAATACGTCTCGGCCGCTTGCCGTCAATTACACTAAAGTGGTATTATTGACAGACAGGTGACTAAGGGGTATTGAAATGGATATAGTAGTGCCGCCCGATGAAATTATGCCAAAGACGCCACCGATGAGTTCGATGCGCTGTTTCATATTGCGCAATCCGTTTCCGCTGCCTTTGAGATGGACCGCATCAAAACCCCTACCATTGTCGGTGACTTTGATGTTTAACGCATCTGCTGATATTTTTAAAACGACATCGAGCTTCCATGCCTGCGCATGCTTGATACTGTTGTTGATGGCTTCTTTGACCGTGAGAAAAACGTTTCGCTGCGCTTCCCTGGAGATAGGCAAGGCGGGTACGCTGGCAGGAAAGTCGAGGTTTACTTCTACCGGCATGTTCTCGAGATAATCGGCACAGTATTCGCGCAGGCGTGCAACAAGCTGGTCGAGCGTAGTGTTTTCAGGATTCAGCACCCATATGAGATCGCGCATGTTCTCGACGAGTTCTTTGGAAACAGCGGAGATGTGCCTTATATCGTTGCTTACCGCAGCATCTCCGCTAACTCTTTTCTGCGCTATCTCTGCCATGAGCGATATCTTCGATAATCCTGATCCGAGGTCGTCGTGCACATCTTTCGAAATACGCATGCGTTCGAGATACAGCGCCTGTTGTTTCTCCAGTTCGCGGGTTTTGACCTTCACCTTTTGTTTTACGTATATACGCGCGATAAAGTAGCTGGCCAAAATAGCCAGCAGCGCGGCCAGAGCCCGGAACCACCATGTTTGCCAAAAGGGTGGCAGGATGGTTATGCTGAGCTTCAGCGGCGTTTCATTCCAGGTAAGATCGTTGTTGCTGACCCTGAGCAGAAAAGTGTAGTCGCCAGGCGGAAGGTTGGAATATCGCACCTTGTCGCTTGTGGTATAGACCCATTCCTTGTCTAAGCCATCCAGTTTGTACGCGAACTGGTTTTGCCCCGGCTGAGTGTACTCTAATGCCCGCAATGAAAGGCTAATTGTATTCTTGTTGTAGGGAAGGGTGATGGCCCGGATGTAAGTCGCTGTATCGGCCGCAAATAATTTGTCATCTACGTATATAGCTGCAATAGCGGGATCTGCCATAAAGGGATTTGCCTTGATAGCGCTGGGTTTGAACCAATTAATGCCGGCAATGCCGCCGAACATCATTGTGCCATCACTGCATTTAAAATACGCGCCCGTATTGAATTCGCTTGACTGCAGGCCATCGCGTGATGTATAGTTGGTGAATTGTGCTTTGATGTCGGTACAATCGCCATAATGCAGTTTCACATTCGACAGGCCCTTATTAGTGCTGATCCAAAGCGTGCTGTCGTTTTCGGCAAGTATGGCATAAACATAGCTATTGCCGAGGCCGGAGGTTTCATCAAATACCCGGAAGCGCTTTGTGGTTTCATTGTAGGCTATAAGGCCTTTTTCGGTGGCCATCCAGAGTATTGGCGTGTACCTGCTTTTGTAAAAATGCCGGATGGCTATGTTTTGAAAACCAGTATCGGTGATTGCAATACTTGTATCGTTATTTACCCTGACCTTTGTGTAGCCCTCCCGGCGGCCTACATAAATTTCATTGTTTTCGGCCTGCTGCAGGCAGTAGGACCATAAGTGCAAGCCGGGAAAGAAGTAAGCCGCGACGGGATACTTTTCCGGGTTGAGTGAGTACAGGCCAATATTGGTGGCAATTAGATAGTGCCCTTTTTCCCATTCGGTCAAGGCATAGATATCCGGCGCATCAGGCGACGAGGCTGGCTCTGTGGGTAGGTTGCACCGCCTGATGACTTTGCTGTTCTGAGGTTCCAGCCACAGTATTTGGGATCCCGCAGTTACCACCATCGCACCCGAGGAGTCTTTCTGTATGACGCTGATGAGTTTATTTTCGGAAGGGAAGGGTAGCGGGACCTTAGTTTGTTTTTGCATGATCGGATCGTATTTGATCAGACCATAGTTATAAGAGCCGATCCAGATAATACCCGAATCATCGGTGTAAATACTCTTTACCATCAGGCCATCCAGGTTGCCGGACCCGATCGGGAGGTTTGGTGTGTAGCAGTAAAATTTCGGTTGCTTGATGTCTAATTTGTAGACGCCATTGCCCTCAGTGCCGATCCAAAGATTATCAGATCGGTCGATATACAGGCAGTATACAATGCCGTTTTGAAAGTCGAGGAATTCATACTTATGGGTATCTGTGTTAAACCGGCAAATTGTGCCGCTGTTGGAAGCGCCTATATAGAGGGTGTGGGTGGTTATATCTTCTGCAAGACTCTTCCATTGCTGCAGCAAGCCTTCTTTCCTGAGCACAGGAACAAGCTCTGTGCGGTTGCCTGGTATATCGTACAAATAAATACCGCCCTCAGCACAGAGCGCCAGGCGGCCATCATGCAGCAGTGTTACACTGTTCATTTTATTGTCTACGAGGATCCTTTTGTCTTTCCCAGTATGCTTGTCAAAAAAAAGAAGGCCTGCGTCATCTACCATCCAAAGGCCTGTTTCGGTGACCACACCATTATGAATATTGCATACTTCCCTGTCTGAAGCCTGCCACTTGTCTGTGAACGGATAAAAACGGGACTGCAGATCGTGTACGTTCACTTGATACAAGCCAGACTGAGGCAGGGAGCACCAAAGCGAGTTGCTGTCGAGCGCTAAGGCTGTCGCATATTTTCTCAGCGGGATCCTGAATAAGTCGTGCCTTGAGTCGAAAAAACAGATACCAGCGTCGAGCGACATCCACATGCGGTGTTCCCGGTCTTCGAATATCGAAGAGTTTATATTCCGGTCGGTGAGAAGGGAGGATGATGTGTCATTGAGAAGGCTCTTGTACACAACAAATTCTTTACCATCGTAGCGGTCCAGCCCATCGCCGGTGCTGAACCACATGAAACCATAGTCATCCTGGAAGATATTGTAAACCGAGCTTTGGGAAAGTCCATCTTCGACATTTAAATGCTGCAGTCGCAGTATGCTTTGTGCATAAGGCGTGTAGGTAAGCAATAAAAACACTAACGGCAGTATCTTCTTCATGTGTCAATACAACCCCCATTGCTTTGGATAGCATAAATATAATTGTGTTTCAGCAGATTTAAAAGGCTAACAACCAATAAGAAGCCCCTGAACTAAAAATGCGCGTTCTTAGGCGTGCGCGGCGATGGTATTACGTCGCGGATGTTTGTCATACCAGTAACAAACTGCACAATGCGCTCAAAGCCCAATCCGAAACCAGCGTGCGGCACCGTACCAAAACGACGTGAATCGAGATACCAGTGCATTTCTTCCACGGGTATCTTCATCTCGTTCATGCGGGTGGTGAGCCTGTCGAGCCGCTCCTCTCTTTGCGAGCCGCCGACGATCTCGCCGATGCCGGGTGCGAGGATATCCATAGCAGCAACGGTCTTTCCATCGTCGTTCTGCCGCATGTAGAATGCCTTTATCTCTTTGGGATAGCCGGTAACAATGACCGGTTTCTTAAAGTGTTTTTCGACGAGATAACGCTCGTGCTCACTTTGCAGGTCTATGCCCCAGCTCACATCGTATTGAAATTTCTTCTTTTTATACGTGGGTGAATCGAGCAGTATGTTAATGGCATCGGTGTAGGTGATGCGCTCGAATTTGTTGTGCATTACAAACTCCAGCTTCTCGATCAATCCTAATTCGCTGCGCTCGTTCTGCGGTTTTTGTTTTTCTTCATCGGCCAGTCGTGTTGCGAGGAACTCAAGGTCTTCCCTGTTCAACTCCAGCGCACAACCCACGATGTATTTAAGCAAGTCTTCGGCGAGATCCATGTTGTCATAGATATCGTTGAAGGCAACCTCGGGCTCGATCATCCAGAACTCTGCAAGGTGGCGGGCCGTATTTGAGTTTTCTGCCCTGAACGTGGGGCCGAAGGTGTAGACCTCGCTGAACGCCATAGCACCGAGCTCAGCTTCGAGCTGACCACTTACGGTGAGGTTGGTGGCCTTGCCGAAAAAGTCTTCTTTGAAGTTCACCGTGCCGTCTTCGAGGCGCGGAGTGTTATCAAACGGTAGTGTAGTTACTTTGAACAGTTCTCCGGCGCCTTCGGCATCAGACCCGGTGATGACGGGGGTGTGGAGGTACACAAAGCCACGGTCGTTAAAGAATTTGTGGATAGCGTATGCCAGCGTGTGACGAATGCGGAACACAGCGCCAAATGTATTGGTGCGAAAGCGGAGGTGCGCTATCTCGCGCAGATATTCGAGACTGGGGCGATTCTTTAATTGTAATGGGAACTGCTCGGGATCGCACTCCCCGAGTATAGTTATGGTGTCTGCTTTTATTTCCATTTTCTGACCTCTGCCCTGTGATGCTATCACAGTTCCGTCCACGCTAATGGAAGCGCCATTGTTGATGCTTTTTAATACGGCTTCATCTGTGTCGAGACCGATGACTACCTGGAGATTGCCGAGGCATGAGCCATCATTTACAGCTATGAACTGGTTATTGCGGAATGAGCGCACCCACCCCTTGATATTTACTCGATAATCGAATTCCTCTTTCTTTAAAATGTCTTTGATCTTTGTGCGTTTCATTTGAAAATCTGTGGAATATTATTTGTCAAAAAAAAGATATTTTATCGCTAATATCAATAAAAAAACTCCGAAAATCCTTTTTAGTATGCTTTCGTGCAAATTAATGGCAACAATACTGCCGAAATAACTGCCCGCGATGAAGGCGATGCAAAGAATACCTGCAATTTTGAAGTCGACATAACCGGCCTTATAATAATTGATCACGGCCAGCAACCCGATAGGTGGCAGCAGCATGGCGAGCGAGGTGCCCTGCGCCATTTTCTGGCTCATGCCAAACAACAGGATCAGCAACGGGACAATGACGGTGCCACCGCCAATGCCGACCATACTGCTGAGCAGGCCGGCAGCGAGTCCGAGGACCAATAGCCCGATTATTGTTGTTGTATTCATGTTCATACAAAAGCGTATTGCCAAAAGTAGACAGTAGCGGGCTGTTTACCAAGATAATTGTATGTAGTAAATCTGTATTATGCCAATACGGTGTTAAAATGGCAATAATTTCAGACGATTTTCGTTTGGTTAGTATTAATGCAAAAATAACATAACGGACGTATTCCCTACCTGTTAGGAATTAATCGATGCATGACAAAATATTTTTTTCCGTCGGAATTGTTTTTTTGGGCTGTACCTATATCTTTGCAGACGCGCAAAAATCGTTTAATAAATAATATTCAGAAACACAAAAACTAAAATCAAAATTATGGCAGATGTAAAAACGGCCGCAGCTTCCCAGGGAAACCGTGCCGGGAAACCAAAAAATTCAAGCAACTTCATGACCAATCTTTTAGTGGTAGTGGCTTGTATCGTTGTTGGGTATGTAACCTGGAAATTCGTATTGGGGAATCCAAGCAATTTTCATGATGGAGAAACAAGAGAAAAAGCAGCAAACAACCTCGGAACCATGTACCAGGGTGGATTTGTAGTACCTATATTGATGGCCACACTTCTCACTCTGCTTTGTTTTATCGTTGAACGTGCGCTTACAATCATAAAAGCAAAAGGTAAAATGGACGGTGGTGAATTTGTGCGCAAAGTGCAATATCACCTTGCCAATAAAAATGTGGACGCTGCCATTGCTGAGTGCGACAAGCAGAGCGGTTCGGTTGGGAATGTAATGCGTTCTGGTCTTGTGAAGTACCGCGAAATGACCGGTAACAAGGAACTGGATACCGAACAAAAAGTATTGAGTATACAGACTGAAATAGAAGAAGCTACTGCGCTGGAATTGCCTATGCTGGAAAAGAACCTCGTTTTCCTTTCTACCATTGCATCTTGCGCTACACTGCTGGGTCTGTTCGGTACGGTAATGGGAATGATCCGTTCGTTTGCTGCTATGTCGCAGGCGGGTGCTCCTGACGCTACTGCGCTGGCGAGTGGTATCTCTGAGGCGCTGATCAATACAGCCCTCGGTATCAGCACGTCGTTCATTGCTATCGTGGCTTATAACTTCTTTACTACGCTGATAGACGGCATCACTTATGGTATTGACGAAAGCGGATTTACGCTGACTCAAAGCTTCGCTGCGACTTACAAATGATAAAGTAAAAAATGTAGCAAAAGACCTGTGGATTTTTTACGATTCTGAGTCTTATTAGTTTAACAGTAGAAGAATTTTTAAAATGCCTCAAGTAAAATTACCGCGGAAAAGTACCAACATCGACATGACGGCGATGTGTGACGTAGCTTTTCTGCTGCTGACATTTTTCATGTTGGCTACCAAGTTCAAGCCAGACGAGCCGGTCATTGTGAAGACTCCGTCGTCTATTTCGGAGATCCCATTGCCTGATGTAGACATTATGCTGCTGACCGTGGACCCGAAGGGAAGGATATTCTTTGCAATTGATAATAAATTGATGCGCAAATCGCTGATCGAAGACATTAACTATCAAAGGGACCTGAAGCTGACCGATGCAGAAAAGACAGCCTTTGCTATTGATGCGTCTATTGGTATCCCATTCAGCCAGCTGAAGTCTT
>CAYNGS010000092.1:0-8646 GCA_964396625.1 uncultured Flavipsychrobacter sp. | reverse complement strand
GAACTCTGGTGCTCATCCCGGATCGCTGGAGACCTCGCATAATCCGGCTTTAATTAACCTTTTGGCAATGCAACAATTGCTGTACCTTTGTTTGCAGTTTTCTAAAAATGGATCCAAATAGCAGGGATAGGTTGAAAGCCTGGACGCCACTGTTCTTCTCGCTGGTATTGATTTTCGGTATGATAATTGGGTTTAATTTGCGCGATACGTTGCGGAATAAGCGCAGTATAGGTACCATTGTAGAACGAAATGACCGGCTTGAGGAAATAATAGACCTTGTCAATGAAAAATACGTAGATACTGTCAACAGCAACCTGCTATACAAGAATGCAGTGTCCGGCATTCTTAAATCTCTCGACCCGCATACGGTATATATTCCGGCAGATGACCTGCAAAGTATAAACGATGATCTTGATGGAGGCTTCTCAGGTATCGGTGTCGAATTTTCCATAGTCAGGGATACTATAGAGGTGACCTCCGTGATAGACAATGGCCCGGCAGGCAATGCAGGCATAGAGACCGGAGACCAGTTGATAAAAGTAGGCGACAGCCTCGTAGCCGGTATCAATATTACTTCAGACCGCATAGTGCATCTGCTCAAGGGCAAGCAACGGAGTAATGTTTACGTAACCGTAAAGCGATCATCGAACGGTCAGTTAAAAGAGTTTCCTATTACACGCGACATTATTCCCATTTACAGCGTGGAGGCCAGCATTATGCTGGACGCGGTAACAGGGTTTATCAAGATCAACCGTTTCAGTGCAACCACCTTCGAGGAATTCAGCACAGCACTGAAGAAGCTGCAGGCGTCAGGGGCCAAACAACTGATACTTGACCTGCGCGATAACCCCGGTGGGTATATTGATGCTGCAACTTCAATAGCCGATAATTTTCTCGATGATAACAAGTTGATCGTTTACACCAGGGGGCTTCATTCACCCAAAACTGAATATAAGGCCGGTGAAAAAGGCGTATTTGAGCACGGGCGGCTGGCAATACTTGTGGACGAAAGTTCGGCTTCAGCAAGCGAGATACTTGCAGGCGCCATCCAGGATTGGGACCGTGGCATAGTGGTGGGCAGGCGCACTTTCGGTAAGGGGTTGGTGCAGGAACAATACGAAATGCCCGACGGGGCCGCGTTGCGTCTCACTATCGCCAAGTATTACACGCCGTCAGGCCGCTGCATTCAGCGTTCGTTTGCCAGGGGCAGGGAAGCGTATATGGAAGACTATGAAAAGCGTTTCGAGACCGGTGAACTGACCGGGAAAGATACCACAGCGCTCGCCGACACCATCCCTTTTTATACCTCAAAACACAGGGTGGTATATGGCGGCGGCGGCATTAAACCGGATGTTTACGTGCCCTATGATACGTCGAGGTTGTCAACCGAATTGCTGGGCATGATATACAGCCAGGAGCTGAAGACAGCCATCTGGGACTATTTCATGCGCAACAGGAGTACGCTCAGATTTAAAAGCATAACCGACTTTAACCGTGGTTTTAATGCGCAGGACCAGGTCGCCGGCGATTACATGGCTATGCTGAGCCCGGATATGCGCAGGGGCGTGCTGAAGGAACTGTCAAAGCCGGTAAATGACGATTATTTCCGGCTGCAGATAAAGGCGCAGCTCGCCCGTTTCCTTTTTCACGATAACGGCTATTATACCATTAGTCTCAAAGGGGACGACGTCGTAAATAAGGCGCTGGCCTTACTGAACAGCGACCAGTATTTAAAGATCATAAACGGGAAGTGATTCCAGCCACTTAATGTTTTGTACGTCGCAGGCATCGGCGCAGTACGTCTGGTGTCCGTTCGATAGCAGCCAGTAGCTGCATTGCATCGTTCGCTGGTAGTTGAGTAGCTGCTGCAGCGTTTTTTCAGACACCGGCACTTCGGGGGCCTTGCACTCCACTAGCATCCATGGTTTGTGCTCCCTGTTATACACAACAATATCGAACCGCTTGCTCACACTTCCGACCTTAATGGTTTTCTCGACTGCCAGCAGTGGTCCGGGATATTGCATAACTCCTGTTAAATAGTGTATTAAATACTGGCGTACATGCTCTTCGGGTGTAAGCACAAGCCATTTCTTTCGTATTGGGTCGAAAACAGACGTTTTTCCACTCTCCTGGCGGAGTTTCAATTGAACATTTGATAGATCAAGTGGTATCATTATTGCAGCGACAAAAGTAAAGAGTAATCTGTATAAATACGGCTGCAAAAAACGACGGCTATTTACTTTTGAAAGAGAAAGGCTGTAACTTTAAGATATGAAAACCAAGCAGGAGATAGTACAAAACTGGCTGCCACGGTATACCGGGCAAGGCCTTAAGGATTTTGGTGAGTACATACTCCTATGCAACTTCAGCAATTATGTTACCCTCTTCGCAGAAATGCACAAAGTACCTGTTGTAGGCATGGACAAACCAATGCAATGTGCGACTGCCGAGGACATTACCATCATCAACTTCGGAATGGGCAGCCCCGGCGCCGCAACTATGATGGACCTCCTTTCGGCTATTACACCTAAGGCAGTCTTATTCCTCGGCAAGTGCGGTGGGCTAAAAAAGAAAAACAAGGTTGGTGATCTCATACTGCCCATAGCAGCGATACGGGGAGATGGTACAAGCAATGATTATTTTCCGCCCGAGGTGCCGGCATTGCCGTCCTTTGCACTGCAAAAAGCTATTTCAACCACCATCCGCGAATACCAGCGGGACTACTGGACCGGAACCGTTTACACCACCAACAGGCGCGTATGGGAACACGACGACGCATTCAAGACTTACCTGAGGAAGATACGCGTAATGGCGATAGATATGGAGACCGCGACAATTTTTACCACTGGGTTTTATAATAAAATACCCACAGGGGCTTTGCTGCTGGTGTCAGACCAGCCCATGGTACCTGAAGGAGTGAAGACCCAGGAGAGCGATACGCTTGTCACAAAGAACTACCTGGATAATCATCTGCGCATCGGCATTGACTCTCTGAAACAGCTTATTGATAACAGGCTAACCGTGAAGCACCTGAAGTTTTAATGCCCGGTGCAAGCACGATATTATCCGTATCCGGATTGCAGATAAAATTTGCAGGCAGGCAGCCATTTACCGCCGTTAATAGTATCTCGTTCAGTATCGAAAAAGGTAAAACCCTGGCCATTGTCGGCGAGAGTGGTTCCGGGAAATCGCTTACGGCGCTGGCGATAATGGGTTTGTTGCCAAAGCAGGCGGAATTAAATGGCGATATAATTCTTAAAACTGGAGAACATGATCTGCATCTGACTAATTGCGACCTGCAGCAAATACGGGGAAAGGAAGTAGGGATGGTGTTTCAGGAGCCTATGAGCTCATTGAACCCGGTAATGAGCGTGGGAAAGCAATTGAAAGAAGCAATTCTTGTGGCCCGAAAGATACCCTCTAAAACAGGAAGGCAACTGGCGATAGAATGGCTCGGCAAGGTTCAGTTGCCCGTGCCGGAGCAGATATACGACCGGTATCCGCACCAGTTGTCCGGCGGGCAAAAGCAGCGGGTAATGATCGCCATGGCCATGTGCAACCATCCTGCATTGCTGATAGCTGATGAACCTACCACCGCGCTGGATGTGACGGTGCAGCAGGAAATAATGCGACTGATGCATTTTCTGCAGCAGGAACACGGGAGCAGCATGCTGTTTATAACCCACGACCTGGCACTTGCCGCTACCATCGCCGACGAAGTGCTGGTAATGCATAATGGCGAAATTATGGAGTATGGAGCCGCAGCACATGTGCTGACGCAGCCGCAGCATCCGTATACCAGGGCGCTGCTTGCCTGCAAGCCGTCGCCCGATAAGAAAGGGCATCGCCTTCCAGTGGTGGCCGATTTTCTCGACACTGACGAAGTGAAGCCCGATATTGCAATAACGCCAGGCCCAATGACCGCGATTCCTGATCAGCAGTCTGTTCGCGAGCCGTTGCTGGCAGTAAGTGATCTGCACGTTTGGTTTACAGAACACAAAAGTCTGTTGGGAACGCCGCGCACATATGTTAAGGCTGTTGACGGTGTGTCTTTCTCAATTAATAGGGGGGAGATCCTCGGGTTGGTCGGCGAAAGCGGCTGCGGAAAAAGCACATTGAGTCGCAGCCTGGTAGGGTTGATTCCCGCCCATGATGGACAAATATTGTTTGGAGGGGAAGACTTAACGAAGCTGTCCGTTCGTGATTGGACCCGTGTTCGTCGGCGGATACAGATGGTTTTTCAGGATCCCTATGCGTCTCTTAACCCGCGTATGACAGTCGGCGCAATGCTCACTGAACCAATGCGAGCACACAACATCGTACCAGACAGAGAACTGCAAAAAGAAGCGACAAGGCTGCTGGATACGGTGCAACTGCCGGCGAGCGCCCTGCGGCGATACCCGCACGAGTTCTCCGGCGGGCAGCGCCAGCGCATAGGTATCGCACGCGCGCTGGCTTTACGGCCGGAATTGCTTATTTGCGATGAAAGCGTATCTGCGCTCGATGTGAGCATCCAGGCACAGGTGCTTAATTTGCTCAAAGACCTGCAGCACGAATTTCGGCTTACCTACCTTTTTATTTCTCACGATCTGTCTGTGGTGCATTATATCAGCGATCGGGTGATGGTAATGCATGCGGGCAAGATAGTGGAAGCAGGAGAGGCCGACCAGGTATTGAGACGGCCTAAGGATGTATATACCCAAAAGTTGGTTGCGGCCAGTCTGTAAATTTGAAACAAGGACTTTTATGTAAATACGGAATCGCTTACTGATGTAAAAGCACTAATTTCGGCAATCTTTTCCTGCGAAAAATGAACAGATTCATTTCTATACTTGTATTGTACGTAGCTTGTTTTGCATCTTGCAAACAAAAGGATGTGGACATAATAGCAGATATTAAAAAGAAGACGGATGAGGTAAATAAGAACCTTAAAGACTATAAGCAAAAACGTGCCGACGATCTGACCACTTCTGCCAAGGGTACTATAACCGGCTATTATAGAGAAGAGGAAGTTAAAAAAATAGTGTCGGAGCGCTATACAAACCAGGACCGCACTTTTTCTGAATATTATTTTGATGACGGTATGCTGATCGGGATCGTGAAACAGGATTTCAGTTACAACCGACCCGTTTCCTATACCGAAGAAGATGCAAAAGCGAACAACGACAGTGAATGGTATGACGACAAGAAAACCAGGCTTGAGATCAACTATTTTTACTTCAGTAAAAACAAACTGATCAAGTGGACGGAGGGAAGCAAGGATTTATCGGTGAGTCCACAGAATTTTACGGATAAGGAGTCGGAATTATTGGCAGAAACCGTAATACTTCTGAAGCAACTGAAGGAAGAGTAATCACAATAATTTATATGTTTTACCGACATAGCGGTTTCTGTGGTCGTACATAATGCTTTACACCATTTTCTTCTTTTTACTTACAACGAAATGTGGTACTTTTGCGGCGGTTTTATTATCGTTATTTAAATTAATATGTCGGGACAACTTAAAGAGGTTCGCAATCGTATCAAATCAGTAACATCTACCCAGCAGATAACAAAGGCTATGAAGATGGTGAGCGCGGCAAAATTGCGCCGTGCGCAGGATGCCATTATTCAGATGCGGCCATATGCGCAGAAACTGCAGGAGATGCTGAGCAATATAGTCAGCAGTTCGTCGTCAGAAGGCGGCATGCCCCTGGCCGATGAGCGCCCGGTGGAACGTGTGCTGGTGATACCTATTACCAGTGACCGTGGCCTGTGTGGCGGCTACAATACCTATGTTATTAAACTCGCCCGCGAGGAGATCAGGACCAGGTATGCCGCACAGCATGCAAAAGGGAATGTGACCATTTTGCCGATCGGGAAAAAAGGATACGAATATTTCCAACGCAATAATTACAAGCTCGTCGATGCTTATTGGGACATTTTCTCAGACCTTGGCTTCGATAATGTGCGCAAGGCGGCTGTATTTGCCCAGCAGGCATTTCTGAATAAGGAATACGACCGGGTGGTGTTGGTTTACAGCCAGTTTAAGAATGCGGCCACCCAATTGTTTGTAGCAGAGCCATACCTGCCCATACCAAAGGTAGAACAGAAGAAAGGCGCCAAAAAGAGTGTTGACTTTTTGTTTGAACCGGCCATGGGGCCTTTGCTGCAGGAGCTGATGCCTAAAATTCTTAATACGCAGGTATATAAGGCCGTTCTGGATGCAAACGCATCGGAACATGGCGCGCGCATGACCGCGATGGATAAGGCAAGTGAAAACGCGAATGAACTGTTAAAATCGTTGAAAATAAGCTATAACCGTGCCCGTCAGGCTGCGATTACAACAGAGCTTACTGAAATAGTGAGTGGCGCAGCGGCGTTGCAGGGATAGAGTATGTGAACTATTTTTTGGAACCTCCGTCCTTTTGTGGCGGAGGTTTTTTAACTTTATACAAAGAGATACAATGCGCAATATCTGGATTTTAGCACTTGCATTATGTTTCAGTTCGGCGGCTTCCTTTGGCCAGCACCCCGGGGTGAAACAATTTACCGCTCCGCGTGCCGGCAAAGTGGTGCTTAGTGAGGTTGAGGACAAATACAACGCACAGGTGTACAGTACAGAAATGCCGGACCCTGACGCGGCAGTGGAGCAAAAAAAACTGCAGGCAATTAAGGCGCAGGTCAGGAAGACCTATCCTTATAGAAAAGCACCGGCTCAAAAAAAAACGACATCGGTCCCGCAGCCGACAGTGTCCATAAGTTTCGTCGCTGACTCGATGCCGGGCATTCCGCCGGATAATTATAGTGCCGTGAGCAAAGGCAACCAGGCGGTAACAGTAATGAATGACCTGATATCGGTTCATGATGCCACCACAGGCGCTTACCAGGTACGTAAGAGCTTGTATACATTCAGCAAAACCGTCGGCTTAAACAATAGCGTTTCGTTTCAGGAAAACTACCGCTACGATCCTAAAGTTGTGTACGACCCCGTCGCTGACCGTTTTATATGCGTTATGCTGAATGGCATTGATCAATATAACTGGATAGTGGTAGGGTTTTCTCAGACCAACAATCCCGACAGCGCCTGGGTATTTTATAAGTTTTACGGCGATTATGCGGCCGACAGCACATGGTTCGATTACCCATCTGTTTCAATAACACAGAACGAGCTTTTCATAACCGGGAACAAGATCATTTATGATGATAGCTGGCAGGCGGGCTTTACAAAATCTGTTGTATACCAGGTGCGCAAGCGTGAGGGTTATGACGGCGACACAGCGCTTGTATACCAACTTTGGGACAGTGTGACATACGACAACAAATACCTGCGCTGCCTCGCGGCGCTCAATCCGGGCGACGCATTGCAAGGGCCTGCGCAGTATTTTATATCGAACCGGAATTTTGACATTTCAAATGACAGCGTATTTGTGGTTGGCATTCCCGATACCATTGGCAGCGGTAACTATGATCTGAGCGTGACGCCGGTTATATCGAGTATACCGTATGGGGTACCTCCGGATGCCCGGCAACCGGATACATCTTTGACACTCGCCACCAACGACGGCCGGGTACTTGGGGGGTTTATAAGAGGCAATGAGATACAGTTTGTCAGCACTTCTGTATCTGCCGCTACGGGAGCTTCCGCCGTTTACCACGGTGTTATCAGTAATTTTCCCGCGTCGCCTGCACTCACGGGCCACATATTTGGCATCGATACGCTCGACATGGGCTACCCGAATATTTCATATGCCGCAAATACCGGGGGTGCAAATCAGTCGATCATATCGTTCAATTATTCCGGACCGAATACATTTCCCGCATTTGGGGCCATTTTTTTTGATGGTGGCAGTTACTCCGACATGCTGACCATAACAGGAGGCGATAGCACAATAAATATGCTGGGGCAAAAGGAACAGAGATGGGGCGATTACAGTGGCTCGCAGCCAGACTGGAACCAGATCGGTGCAGTTTGGGTCGAAGGAATTTTTGGCAGGAAAGACCGCAAGTACGGCAACTACATGGCCCGCCTGGTTTCACCGTTCAATGATGCTGTGCCCCCGCTGCAGCTACCTGCGGCCAAAAACTCAAATCTGTTTCCCAATCCGGCAATGCAATTTGTTCACTTCGAATTTACTGTGGATAAGGAACAGACCTTCAGCTTCATGATCTATGACATGCAGGGCCGTGTCGTGGATAAACTAACGGACCGATACTGCCCCGAGGGAAAGAACGTGATACAATTCAACATCGCATCACTCCCGCAAGGAACTTATCTCCTTAAAGCTATCGGCGGGAAAGGTGAGCGCATCGCGATACATAATTTTGTAAAGGAATAGGTGGCGAATTTAATTAATATTAGAGGCCGGTTCTCAGTGAGCCGGCCTCTTTGCTGTTTTGAGGGCGGCGTCATATAGTTTTGGTTAACTTTGAGCGTATTCTATGACACAGCTTTTTTTTAATCTCACGCTCGCTTTTCGTGCCATACGTACCAACCGCCTGCGGTCTGCGCTTACTATCGCCATTATCGGGCTTGGCATTACAGCGCTCGTGGGCATTCTTACTGCCATAGAAGTTATGAAGGCCAGCGTTTATTCCAACTTCAGCAGTATGGGCGTAAACTCCTTCCAGATAACTAGTGACATCATAAAGAAGAAGAAGCACCGG
>CAYNGS010000091.1:0-8655 GCA_964396625.1 uncultured Flavipsychrobacter sp. | reverse complement strand
AGTACCTGCTGGCTTCAAGGCGCAGATAACTGTTGAGTTTTCGGGCTTCTTTGCTCAGCGGGTAAAGCTTCATCAGCTTTTGCACCGTCTCGATCGCCTCGGGGTATCGCGACATGGACTCGAGAATGCTGATCTTCTTTACCAGGTATTCGTACGAATTAGGCGACGCCAGCAATGCCCTGTTTGTATATGCCAGCGAGTTCTCATAATTACCCGATCTTACATTCAAAGAGAAGATGGCTTCGAGCGCCTCGTTGTTCATAGGGTCCTGCTCCAGCACTGCTTCGTAGGCCCGCTTGGAAATCTCTATGTATCCGCGATGTGCGTATTCGCGGGCGAGGATCAGCTTGTAGTCGATATAAACACTGCGTATATAATTGTCGCCCGGAAATCGTTCGAACAAATATTCCGCCATCCGGTTGCTGTTTGTCCAGTCCTCCTGCTTTTCATAAATAAATAATTTCTTAAGCAGTATCTCCTTGTCTCCCGGAAATATCTTCAAAGCATTATCCACATATTCCATTGCGTGCGTATAGTTGCACGCTACGATTTCGATATTGATGAGACAGAGATGAGCGTCTTTATATTTCGGGTCTTTTTCCACCACATATTCAAGCTCTATCATGGCGCTGTCGGTTTTACCGGCCAGGCCATAATTCTTTCCCATAAGCAAATGGATGTCGAGGTTGCCGGGAGAGATATCAGTTGCACGCAGGCAAAGATTAATTGCTCTCTGGTAGTGTTTTAGCTCAGATTCCTTTCGGGCCTCTTTATACAGCGCTTCCGAAGATTCCGACTTTCGAAGCCACTGCGCCCTTGATTCGAAGCAGGCAAGAACAAAAATTGATACAAATACAAACTTCACTAAAAAATTTACCATAAGGGTTATTTAAGGGTTCAATGGTGTCTTTAAAAACTTATTTTTTAAGACAAACCATTGACACTCCTGCTATATATTAAACAATAGCAAGTATTTAAAAATAAAAAATACTAAGCAAAAAACTAACAATACAATGGTGAGAGGACGTCGTTACTATTGACTAAGAGCGGTAAATATATAGCAGCGTAAACCAATAAATATTGTTTATCAAGTTAATGATTCATTAATGGGGTCAATGTTAAAAAAATGCGGGTCAATTGCCGAAAAAGATCATCAGGAATTAATATTCACCTGTGATATCGTCGCTGCCTTAACGACCAGTTAACCGAATGTCGTGGCAAATGTAAAAGGGCAGGCCGCATTGCCCGCCCTTTTAGAAAAAAACATAATTACTACTGGACGATCATTTTTACAGTATGCCTCCCACTTTCAGTAACAGCGGTTATGAAATAAGACCCTGCGGCAACCTGGCCAAGCTTCACATTGACATCGCTATTCGAAACAGCGGTAAATTCATCTATTTTCCGACCGATCAGATCGGTAATGATCACGTGCATCTGTTCATCAATTCCGGACGAAAGGTGCAAAGTAAATGAGGCATTGTTTGGATTCGGATATACCTTCAGTTCAGCGGCGTTGCCGTTAACGATCTTTGTTCCGCTGTAACATTCCTCAAAGTAGCGTACCCGGAACGGAAGAATGGAAGTAACAGTGCCACAACTATTGGTAACTGTATAGATGATCGTGTCGAAACCGGGGTAAAGGCCACTGACAACTCCCGCGGCCGATACGGAGGCGATAAGCGGATTGCTGCTACCCCATCTGCCACCACCGACATTATTGGACAGGATGACGGTATCCGCCAAACAAACTTTGTCGCTACCCAAGATCGTACCGGCAGATGGCACCTGGTTCACCGTAACTACTCGCGTGGCAGCCGCAGAGCTGCCACAACTATTAGATGCGATATAGCTGATGGTTGCTGTTCCGGGGGCAATGGCAGTGACAATTCCCAAGGTATTCACGACTGCTACGGCATTGTTATCGCTCAACCACAGACCACCTGCGGGCATGTCATTCAGCAGCGATACAGAACCGACACAGATAACCGGTATACCTGTGATGCTGTCCGCAACAGCCAGCGGGTTGACAATAAGTGTAGTGACAGCCCATGCAGTTCCGCAACCGTTACTTTCAGTATAACTTATGCTGGTCGTACCCGCGGCGATACCGGTTGCAATACCGCTGGTGTTTATAGTAGCAACGGTCGCATTGCTGCTACTCCACACACCACCGGGAGTAGCATCGTGCAAGGCTGCACTGTTTCCGGGGCATATAGCGCCCGTACCTGTTATGACGGCGGGGGAAACGGGCAAGGGATCAACAGTTACCATGGCGCTGACCGAAACGCTGCCGCAGCCATTACTCATTGTGTAGCTGATATTTGCCAGGCCGGCGGCAATTCCCGTCACCAACCCGGTAGCATTTACGGTTGCAACAACCATATTGCTGCTGCTCCATACGCCACCCGCCGTAATCTCGCCAAGCGATGTTACCGCACCTGCAGCGCAAACGGATGTTAGCCCTGTTATAGCAGCGGGTATGGTGGGTAATGGGTTAACTGTCACCTGTGTGGAAGTGGCTGCTGTGCCGCAACTATTTGATCTTGTATAAGTGATCATGGCGGTTCCGGCAGACAAACCCGTGACGAGGCCCGACGTGCTGATGGTGGCAACGCTTGGTGCATCTGAGCTCCAGGCACCTTCAGAAACAGCATCTGACAACAATGAACTGCCTGCCTCACACAGTGACAGTACTCCGGTAATGGACGGTGGCGTTGCCGGCAGCGGAGTCACTACCAGCGATGAAGATGCCGATGTGCTGCCGCATGCATTTGTCACGGTGTACATGATCATCGTCAACCCCGGAGATAACCCAATGACAGTGCCTGTTGTGGCATCTGCCGACGCGAACGCAGGGTTGCTGCTGCTCCATGTGCCACCGGGGGTTGCATCGCTCAAAACCGATGCCGTTAATTGACATAATGTCGTAGTACCGACTATGGGTGCCGGGGCTGCCGGCAATGCATTGACATTGAAAGAAGTTATTGAGATACACCCGGTACCAATGGTATAAGTGATGGTAGGAGTGCCACCCGCAAGACCAGTCACGGTGCCTCCTGTGTCAACTGTCGCGACCGTTGCGTCGCTGGTGCTCCATGTGCCGCCAGATGTAGGGTCGCTTAATACTATAGTTGTGCCAACGCACAGATCCGCAGCACCTGCAATAGCAGCAGGCACCTGTTGAAATACTACGGGAGTAGAGATAAGGCACCCGGTTGGCAGCTCGTAACTGATCACTGCAGCGCCGGTTGTAATACCGGTTACGACGCCAAGAGAGGGATCAACCACTGCCGTAGCCGGATCACTGCTGCTCCATGTGCCACCGTGTAGTCCATCGCTCAATGACATAGTAAGGCCAAAACAAACATTGGTTGTACCTGTTATCGGCAGCGGCCGTGGATTAACCACTATGGCGGATGTGGCGGTGCACCCTGTGGGCAGCGTATAAGTAATTACCGGATTGCCAAAGGTTATGCCGGTAATGATCCCTACTCCCGGTGCTCCGGCGCCGGCGGCCGCACTGCCCGGATCGCTGCTGCTCCAGGTACCGCCAAAGGTGATATCTTCCAGGGTTGTGACAGCGCCTTCGCAAACAACACCGGCGCCTGTTATGGGTGCCGGGGCAGGATTAATTGTGATCAGTGTTGTAACGAGGCAACCGGTGGATGCTGTATAGGTAACGGCCGCGGTACCGGCAACAACGCCGAACAGCACGCCACCAGACGGATCAATCGTTGCAAGAGCCGGGTCGCTGGTGCTCCATGAGCCTCCGCTTATTGGGTCTCCAAGCGGAGTGGTCCCACCCTCGCAAACGTTCGATGCACCGGTGATAGCGGATGGCCCTGCTATCACATTTAAATCACTGGTGGCTGCGGCTGCACCGCATGAATTGGTTATGGTATAGCTAATTGTTGCAGCACCAATGTTCACAGCTGTAACATGACCAGCAGCGTCAATGGACGCGACCGAATTGTCTGTGCTGCTCCACGTACCACCGGGTACTGCATCGCTCAATAATTTGGTCGACCCAAAACAAATGTTTGCCGGGCCAGCTATTGGACCGGGAACAGGGGGTAACGGATTTACAACAATGGTTAACGTGTCGGTGCCTGTACATCCCAGAACCGAATTCTTTAGTGTGAGGATGCCGTGATAGGTGTTAACAGCCGTTCCGGCCGGCACATTTACTGTTATAGTTCCTCCTGGCAATAGCGTGAAAGCAGCAACGTCCGGCAGCCCGCTGCCAGCGGGCCAGGTCAAAGTATACTGGTTTGCCCCTGCGATTATTCCACTATAATTAAATGACGCAGTTTGAGCAGATGAATTGTTGTAGCAAATGGTCTGACTTTTAGTAAGACCGGCCAGAAGTGGTGGGGCATTTACAACAATATCGAGGGCAGATGTCGCGGTGCAGCCAGTTGTCTGATCAAAAAGAGTCAAATGTCCGACATAAGTATCGGGCGGGGTTCCGGCAGAAATAGTGACCGGTGGCAGCCCCGAGGGAATTCCAACATCTACAAAACCAAATGGAGAAACATCGGCTAAGACCCCCGAGGGAGACCAGGTCAGGCCGTATTTGGTGGGTGAACCAACCAAAGCTCCGGGGTAGTTGGCGATCTGATCCGATTGCGCGTTAAAACAGAACGACTGGCTGACCTGCAACCCGGTGATTGCCGGCAGTCCGTTTAATGTCACCGTATCCTTCGATGTTGTTTTGCATCCCGTTACAGAATTCATTATTGTCAACGTACCGGTAAAAACGTTAGGACTCGTAGCTGCAGGCACATTTACGGTTATCGCTCCCGCCGGAAGTGAGGTAGTCACATCGGTCAATGTGCCAGCGGGTAGCCAGGTAAGTTGATATGAGTCGGCACCAGCCGTTGTCCCTGTGTAGTTAATAGAGGTAGTATATGCCGAGACGCTGTCATCGCAAATATCTTGTTTGGTAACGAGGCCCGTAAGCGTTGGCAGATCATTTACGATCGTTGTGATCGTCGAAACACCAGCACAACCGGTTGCCGAATTTTTTACAGTTAATGTTCCGCCATAAGACCCGGATATGCTGCCTGCAGGCACACTTACGTTTATTGAGCCTGAAGGGCTGCCCGGAAGTGCACTGTAAAGGCCTACATCAACCAGATCTCCGCCCGGCAACCATGTCAGCGTATACTGATTCGCCCCGTTTGTTACCCCTGTATATGGAAAGGATGCAGTCTGACCTGATGCCGCATTGAAACACACCTGTTGAGCGACCGGCAAACCAACAAGCCCCGGCAATCCGTTAACTGTCAGAGACACAGTTGAAGTGCTCACGCAGCCCGTTGCAGAATTTTTGACGGATAGTGTGCCGGTATAGCTGTTCGCAGCGGCTCCCGCCGGAATCGTGACGCTAATAGCACCAACAGGAAGCGCGGTAAATGACGCAACGTCCGTCAACGAGCCACCCGGAGACCATGTGAGCGTGTACTGATCCGCGCCTCCGGAAATACCTGAATAAGCGTAGCTGGCCGACTGGGACGAAGCAGCATTGTAACAAACGTTAGCACTGGCAGAAAGCGAAGTAAGCGAAGGCAATAAATTTACAGTTACAGTTGTCGTTGCAGCATTGCTGCCGCAAACTGTTGTCTCCGTATAGCTGATAATGCTGGTACCGGCAGTCAGACCCGTCACGTTTCCGGAGCCGTCAACGGTTGCAGTCGCTAAGCTCACGCTGCTCCATACTCCGCCGGGGGTTACATCATTCAATGCTGTTGTCCCGCCGCCGGCGCAAACTGATGCAATTCCGGTTATCGATGCAGGCACTACCGGCAATGGGTTCACGGTAACCTGCACTGTGGTCGGTGTACTGCCACACCCATTTGTAAGTGTGTAACTAATAATAACATTACCCGCCGCTACACCGGTAACTGTTCCCGTTGAGCCAACAGTTGCAAGCGCAGTATTGGTGCTACTCCATGTGCCTCCCGGCGTCACATCTCCCAGGGGCGCAGTAGCGCCACCAGCGCATACAGCAGGAGTACCGGTTATCAAGGCAGGTGCAGCAGGCAACGGATTGACCGTTACTGTGGATGTTGCTGCAATGACGCCGCAGCTATTCGTTACTGTATAACTTATGATGGAGTTGCCTCCCGACACTCCGGTAACGATTCCCGATGTGCCTACCGTCGCGACGGCCGGTGTCACACTGCTCCATACACCACCAACTGTTCCATCATTCAGCGGGGTTGTTGCGCCGCCCGCGCACGCCATAGCCGTACCAGTAATGGCAGCGACCGATGGCAACGGATTTACCGTAACTACGGTTGCTGTGATACAACCCGGAGAAGTGGTATACGAAACAGATGGATTGCCAACCGCCACGCCGGTTACGATGCCGGTTGAGCCTACAGTTGCCATCAAATTGTTGCTGCTGCTCCATGTACCGCCTGCAACGCCATCGTTTAAGGAAGTTGTCGCACCCGGGCAAACATTTGTGGTACCGGTGATGGCTGCAAGTGTCGGGTTTACCGTAAGGGTCATCGTGGCGACACAGCCTGTACCGTTGTTACTGGATATGAGTGTTGTGCCTGCAGCTAAGCTGGTCAGCGCTCCTGTGCCTACATTGATCGTTGCGACACCCGGTGTGCCGCTGCTCCATGTTCCGGCAGGCGTACTGTTTAATGTGACTGCCGTTCCGACACAAGTAAAGGACGGGCCGGAAATAACCGGCGTCACACACAACTGGACGATATTAACATTATCAAGACCGATATCATCATTCCCGTTGTCAGATGTGGCGACAAACCTGATAATGGCCATCGGAGCGGTTGCAGTTGTTGTCAACGTACGCGTGGTCCACGACGAAGCTATCACTGGCGGCACGTCAATCGTCGAGAAGGTTAAGCCGCCGTCCGTTGATACCTGGCATATCAGCGCATCTGTGCCAGTGGGATTAATGTAATCATACGTTATTTGCTTGGTACCTGCTACACCGAGGTTTACGAAAAGATAGAGCGCCCCGGCATTTCCAGCAGCTGTAGCATAGCTATGGAAGCGCGCCGAATGGCTGCCTAAGCTTGCTGCGGGCGCATATGCGCCGAACGTGGGAGAGCCCCATGCGGCAGTATTTGCACCGACCGCATCGTCATCACGCCGCCATGACCGGTTTCCTGTTGGGAGCGCATTTACCCAAAAACTATTCGGCTGATCAGACAAATCGCATGTACTGATCCACGCACTTTCAAAACTTTCCGAGAATGGCAATGTGGCAACAGTTGGCGGAGAAGCATAGTTTAAGGTAATACTCGCTGTGCTGTAAGTAAGAACTGCCGCTGTACAGGTGATCTGGCAGCGATAGTATATATTTGCTGTTACCGCGGTGTTGTAATTGGCATTCGTAGCCCCGGAGACAGAGGTCCATGTGGAATTGTCGGGCGACGACTGCCATTGGTAGGTCAGACCGGATCCGGTGCACCCCAGCAGATAAAGATTGGTGGTGTAAAATCCGCAGCCATTTGTTGCGGTTGCTGCAACAGTGCCTGCCGGCATGCCTGCACAAGCCACTTGCGTTACCGATACCGTATAGTTATCAACCGACATCGTTTTACCCACAGTCGCAGTCCAGGTGTACACTGCACCAAAATTTGTCATTACCTGGTTTGTGTACGTCGCATCGGTGGCAGTGCCCTGCAACGTAAGCGAACCCGTTAGCGGATCAGCGAACGCTGACGCTCCATCATCTCTCAGATATAGCGACCACAGATTTGTGGCCGGGTCGTAAGTGACCTTAACACTATAATAATCGGTCTTAGGCACCGTGGTCGTCTCGGTTATAAGTACTGTGTTCAGGTTGAGTCCGCTGGCGAATTTCACGAGCGCTACCCCACCCGTCGCGCTTGAATTAAAAACGACGCCATAGCCGGTTGGGCTGCCATTGTAAATATTGGCAGCAGCATTACCACACAGGTCAATTCCTCCTGCCATAGTTCCTGTGGCCAATGTTGTCGACGTGACGGCAGTGTTTGTCCTCATATTGAACGTCCACGTGACCACACCGGTATTAGCCCCAAGAATCGTATTGAACGGAGACGAATAAACATTCATGGGCGCAACGAACAGCGCGCGGTTGGCAGCAGCACCGTTGTTAATATTGCCTATATAATTGCTGCCGCTTACCAGTGAAGTGTTTATTGAACTGGTGCTGCCAAGCGTGAAAGTATAAGTGGTTGGGGGTGTACCATATGCGTTTCCTGTGAGGAATGTTGCTCTGTCGAAATTATCAGAGAAAACGGTGGTGGTCTGTGCATTCAGGTCTGCACATCCTGCGACATAAAACATAATTAAAGCGAACAGATAGTAGGTCTTTTTCATAAATGGGCATTTTTGTAATGGTTATCGAATGCATATAACGGTTGTTTCAAACCTATTAAATGAATAACAAAATGTTAAATAATTGTGGTTAACCCAGCGGAATTTGGGGCTAATAACTTACACAAAAATATCATATGAAAACCATAATATATAATGACGTAAACGAATAGGTCTGAGG
Organism: uncultured Flavipsychrobacter sp.; assembly: GCA_964396625.1. Classification (GTDB taxonomy): domain Bacteria; phylum Bacteroidota; class Bacteroidia; order Chitinophagales; family Chitinophagaceae; genus Nemorincola. The sequence continues at coordinate 125 of CAYNGS010000091.1, read as the reverse complement.
GACTAGCGGATTCAAGGGCAGATTAAGACAAAACGGCTGCCTTTATTGAATTCCTGCTTGTGACATGATGCCAGTTGTGACCTGAAGTGCGGTAAGGCTGTTACAGGTTATGATTATCCGCTTTA
>CAYNGS010000090.1:0-8676 GCA_964396625.1 uncultured Flavipsychrobacter sp. | reverse complement strand
ACGAACTCGCTTCCACCCAGCCGTTATTTACCCATAGTATTTGAGGAAATACCCCGCCTGTGTATTTCTTAAATGGCTCTAATTCAAGCCGTGTCCACGGTATATTCTGCGCCTGTGAGTCTTTCCAGAATCCGTCTATTGTCCCGGTCGTATTTGCGATGATCATATAGAACGGTATTGCCGGATTTCTTTGTTTCATCATATGCATTTTGTAGGCCGCCCTGCGGCAGTGTATACATGATGGACTTACAAACGCAATAATATGCTTACCGCGCGCAAGGTCGGTCGTCGGTGCAAAGGTCTTATTGCTGTTGTAAACTGCAGACAGGTCTATTTTATAACGGGTAAAAACCGGGAACAGAATATATGACAGCGACAGCATGCAAACCAGCACGATCGGCGCAATTATTCGCGCCCAGGGATAGTCAAAACCGTTATGGTACTTGATGAGCAAAGCTATCATGATCAGTAAGATACCGTTCTTGATCAAAGAAGCAGAAGGGCTCATCCAGATGGCATCGCCGAAGCAGCCGCAGTTTACATCGTTTCCCGCCTTGACCCAAAGCCAGATAAGGTACAGGCTGAAGACAATAAGCAGCGCGAATGCGGTCTTCAGCGGCCATTTGTTTTTTCCAAACAGGTGTATGATCATAAGCGCCCCCAGGCCTGCCTCAAGCCCAATGAAAAACCTCGCTGCGATTGCGGCAAGGGAGAGAGGTACATGCACATACTCTGTTATAGTATATTCAAACGATTCAATGGGAAATAGCTTAGTATAAGCCGAATAAAGGAAAAGTGCCCCTGTGGCCACAGATAGAATAACAAAAAAAACACGATAAACAGTACGCATTAACCAGGCTGAATAATTTTTCAAAATTAACGGGTATTGCTCAATAGTTACCAGCCAATTACCTTTTTGTGGGTTTGCTCTCCCTGATTCGGGAGCACAATACAAGTTTCATGATTTGGGAATTAGACGACTTTCTTTATATATGAAAGCCATGATTGCAGATGCAAGGTCACACTTACAAAAAAAACGCACACAGGTGAATATTAAAGACATGAACATTGTCTTTTTTCCTTATTTTCGCAAAAACAACTTTATGAAAAAATCACTATCGGTCTTTATGATCTGTGCCGTACTCGTTTTTACAGCTAACTCCGGCTGTGTAAAACCCAGCAATAACCCAACTAATCCTGTTTCCGCTCTTCCCAACCTTGCTAATTTTATTCTTCAAGGCGCGTCAACATTTGTCGCCGGAGCTGCATCGGTTATCTCCATTAGCTCAAGTAGTCTCGGAGCGGGAACATTTACCGTGAACTATAATCTCAGCGGCGCGAATACTGCCAACGGACTTACTGCGTCAATGACAATGAGCGGAACAACCGGCACTTTCCAGACCCCTCCGCTTGCCAATGCAGGTAATACCAACATTACCATCAATTCAATATCAAATTCGGGAGGTAGTGCCCCTGTCACAAGCAACAACACTTTCGCGTTTACAGATTCCACAGGATTGTTGACTTGTACCGTGGGTAGCCACGCATACCGGGCTATGGACGTGCATGCTACTCTTGCGGGTTCCATGCTTACCATTCACAGTGTTTATTGGGATCCTTTGGCAACAGTAACCTTGTATGTAGACTATTGGGCACATATTACCGGTAGCACGTATTTTAATTCCAATGACTTGTCATTTGCTGGTAATCCCACATCAACGTTCAACGGAAGCGCTGTGTACAATGGCACAAGTATCCTCCAATCGCAGCATGGCGTAATTACCATTACCAGTACAGGCCCGACATTAATTACGGGTACATTTTCTTTTACAGCCCAGGATTCAAGTATTATAAGCAGCGGCAATTTTAGTTGCCCCGCACCATAGTATGTATTTGAATGATATAAATAGTAAAAAAAAGCTACATTTTTTTAAATGTAGCTTTTTCATTTAGTCGGCAAATAAATTAGAGATGGCAGCTTGCTGAACTTGCTCCAGCCGAGGTGTAAGTAGTCTGTAGTTTGCCGCAGTCGGCGCTTGCTGTACCATTTGTTACTCCCGTGAAGGGAGCCTTGACGGTATCTGTAACTCCGGCGGTGGTAATAATACATGTGCATGTATAATTGCCCGTGGGGTCACTTTTCTTGGTACAGGAAGGGGCTAACGTTAATACACCAAGAACAGCGATGATCGCAGTTGGGAATAGTTTTTTCATAAGCTTTTTTTGTTGGTTAAATTGGTTAAGCCGTAAAAGTAATATTCATTGTTAAAAAACAACCGTAAATCTTAGTATAAAATTAATAACTACTTGATAGTAAGTTAATTTAGGAAATTGGCCCCGTTTCTCTATTTTCGATATAGATTGAAGTAATTACCTTTTATCGGGAAGGTTGCGTCTGAAATTCGTTTCAATTTTAACAAGAATTTAAGTTAAAATAAATACAAGATCTTATAAATGTTTGTTAAAAATATTGAGCAGAAAAAATATTATGAAATAATTTATTAGTGCTTATTTTACTGATGTTTTGAGCGCCGATCCGGATTTTTCTTTTTTTTGGAATATTTTTTGCTTATTTAATGCAGCTTCCTTATCTTTGCAATCCCTTTTTCTGAGGGACCAGTACGTGCGCAAATTTATTTTGACCATTTTTTGTTAATGCAGATAACCTGTAAAGGTGGGCGCAGCCTATCTTCCAGGTTTTTTTTGTTCGTAAAAAGGAGATTCAAATTACTATGGCTATACCACAAAAAAAGACCGCGGCAGGGAGAGTTAACTTCGGTAAGCTGCACGATGCAGCAGCAACCCCTGATCTGCTGGCCATCCAGCTTCAATCGTTCCAGGACTTTTTCCAGTTGGAGACTACGCCCGACAGGCGAAACAACGAAGGCCTCTTCAGGGTGTTCAAGGAGAATTTTCCCATAACAGACACCCGGAACATCTTCGTTCTTGAGTTCCTCGATTATTTTATCGATCCGCCACGTTACAGCATCGACGAATGTATGGAGCGCGGGCTCACATACTCTGTGCCTTTGAAAGCCAAGCTCAAATTGAGCTGTAATGATGAAGAGCACGTTGACTTCGAAACTATCGTTCAGGATGTGTTTCTTGGCAACATACCTTACATGACCCCACGTGGCACGTTTGTGATCAATGGTGCTGAGCGCGTTGTTGTTTCTCAGCTGCATCGCTCACCTGGCGTATTTTTCGGGCAGAGCGTACACCCCAACGGTACAAAGATCTACAGTGCGCGCGTCATTCCGTTCAAGGGAGCCTGGATGGAGTTCGCTACCGACATCAACAACGTGATGTATGCCTACATTGACCGTAAGAAGAAATTCCCTGTAACCACATTGCTCCGTGCCATTGGTTATGAAACAGATAAAGACATACTCGAACTTTTCGGCATGGCCGATGAAGTGAAGGTGGATAAGAAAAGCCTCGCTCCGCATATCGGTCGTCGTCTTGCTGCACGTGTATTGCGCAGCTGGACTGAAGATTTTGTGGATGAGGACACCGGTGAAGTAGTGACGATCGAGCGTAACGAGATCGTTCTCGATCGCGACAGCGTTCTCGACGAAGACAATGCGGCGATGGTTCAGGAAATGGGTATCAAAACCGTTTTCCTGCAGAAAGAAGAAGTAAGCGGAGATTTTTCCATCATCTATAACACGCTGAATAAAGATACTTCCAACTCGGAATTGGAAGCCGTACAGCACATCTACCGCCAGTTGCGCGGTTCAGATGCGCCGGATGACGAAACCGCCCGCGGTATCATCGAAAAACTTTTCTTTAGCGATAAGCGTTATGATCTCGGAGAAGTTGGCCGTTATAAGATCAACCGGAAATTAGGACTGGATATCAACCTCACAACCAAGGTGTTGAGCAAGGAAGATATTATTTCCATCATTAAATACCTGGTACGTCTCACTAACGGCAAGGCGGAAATTGACGATATTGATCACCTGAGCAACCGTCGTGTACGCACCGTAGGCGAGCAGTTGTTTGCCCAGTTCGGCGTTGGTCTTGCCCGTATGGCTCGCACTATTCGCGAGCGTATGAATGTGCGTGACAATGAAGTGTTTACGCCCATCGACCTGATCAATGCGCGTACGCTGTCATCCGTTATTAATTCATTCTTCGGTACCTCACAGCTTTCACAGTTCCTCGATCAGACCAATCCACTCTCCGAGATCACGCACAAGCGTCGTATCTCTGCATTAGGCCCTGGTGGTCTTAGCCGTGAGCGTGCAGGCTTTGAGGTCCGCGACGTACACTACAGCCACTATGGCCGTCTCTGTACCATCGAAACGCCTGAAGGACCAAACATCGGTCTTATCTCTACGCTCTGTGTTCACGCGCAGATCAACGATATGGGCTTTATCGAAACCCCATACCGCAAAGTACGGGAGGGCAGGGTAGACCTGAAGAATTTCAGATACCTGAGCGCTGAAGAGGAAGATCTGGCCAAGATCGCACAGGCGAACGTGCCGATGGACGACAAAGGCAATTTCATCGAAGAAAAAATTAAATCGCGTCAGACTGGCGACTTCCCGATCCTTGACCGTGAAGAAGTTGAATACATGGACGTGGCTCCTAACCAGATCGTGGGTCTTAGTGCATCGCTAATTCCGTTCCTTGAGCATGACGATGCCAACCGTGCGCTGATGGGATCGAACATGCAACGCCAGGCCGTTCCGCTGATTATACCACAGGTGCCGATAGTTGGCACAGGGCTTGAAGGCAAGGCCGCTCGCGATGCACGTATACAGATACATGCTGAAGGCAACGGCGTTGTAGAGTATGTGGATGCAGATCATATCCATGTACGTTACGACCGTGGTGAGAAAGAGCGCCTTGTGTCTTTTGAAGACGACTTAAGAGTTTATACGCTTACAAAATATAAGAAAACGAACCAGAGCACCAGTATGACGCTTCGTCCCTGTGTGCGCAAGGGCCAAAAGGTAAAGGCAGGCGACTTCCTCACTGAGGGCTATGCAACACAGGATGGTGAACTTGCATTGGGACGGAATCTGAAAGTGGCATTCATGCCATGGAAAGGTTACAACTTTGAGGATGCGATCGTGATCAACGAAAAAGTGGTTCGTGAAGACTGGTTTACTTCCGTGCACATCGATGAGTATGAGCTGGAAGTGCGCGATACCAAACTGGGCGAAGAAGAGTTGACTGCTGATATCCCCAATGTTTCGGAAGAGGCTACCAAGGACCTCGATGAACATGGTATCATTCGTATCGGCGCTCACGTTGGCGAGGGCGATATACTGATCGGAAAGATCACCCCCAAGGGCGAAACAGATCCGACTCCTGAAGAAAAACTGCTGCGCGCTATCTTCGGCGATAAGGCTGGCGATGCAAAGGATGCATCTTTGAAAGCTCCGAGCGGCACTGAAGGTATAGTTATCTCCAAGCAGTTGTTTCAGCGTGCCAAGAAGGACAAGAATTCAAAAGTACGCGAGAAAACAGCACTCGAAAAAATAGAAAAAGTACACGAGAAGAACCCGGAAGACCTGAAAAACTTCCTGTTTGAAAAGTTGCAGATATTGCTCAAGGACAAAACGTCTGCAGGCATTACCAACAACTTTGGAGAGACCGTGCTCACAAAGGGTGGAAAATTCAACTCCAAGACACTCGGTTCTATCGACTACCAGAATGTTAACCCTCTTGGCTGGACAGGCGATAAAGGTACTGACGACCTGATTAACCAATTGCTGCACAACTTTAATATCAAGTTCAACGAAGAGCTTGGCCGTTACAAACGCGAGAAATTCAACCTGAGCATTGGTGATGAATTACCTGCCGGCGTATTGAAACTTGCAAAAGTATATCTTGCCAGCAAGCGTAAGCTGAAGGTGGGAGATAAGATGGCGGGCCGCCACGGTAACAAGGGTATCGTTGCCAAGATCGTGCGTGAAGAAGACATGCCGTTCCTCGAAGACGGCACACCGGTTGATGTGGTACTGAACCCGCTGGGCGTACCTTCCCGTATGAACCTCGGCCAGATATATGAAACGATTCTCGGCTGGGCCGGTGAAAAATTGGGACAGAAATTTGCTACACCGATATTCGATGGTGCAACCGTTGAAGAAATAGAAGACCTGATCGTAAAAGCCGGACTTCCTGATTTCGGACATACCTACTTGTATGATGGTGAAACCGGAGAGCGTTTCCACCAGAAGGCTACGGTTGGTATCATTTATATCATCAAGCTGCATCACATGGTCGACGACAAGATGCACGCACGTTCGATCGGGCCGTACAGTCTTATTACGCAGCAGCCATTGGGTGGTAAAGCCCAGTTCGGTGGCCAGCGTTTTGGTGAAATGGAAGTTTGGGCGCTCGAAGCATATGGCGCATCAAACATCCTGCAGGAACTGTTGACCCTCAAGTCTGACGACATTGTGGGCCGTGCAAAAACTTATGAAGCCATCGTTAAGGGTGACAATATACCGAAAGCCGGTATTCCTGAATCCTTCAACGTATTGGTAAATGAGTTGCGTGGTCTGGGTCTCGAATTGAAATTTGAATAATTGTGTTTACGGCGTAGAGACGCATTGCAATGCGTCTCTACGATAAAATACATTTTGTTTCTCAAATAATTTATAATAAAAAAATATGGCAATAAAGAAAGACAATCGGCCAAGACCGGGATTCGGTAAGATCACTATCAGCCTTGCATCTCCCGATGTAATACTTGATCGTTCTTATGGAGAAGTGCTTAAGCCTGAAACCATAAATTATCGTACTTACAAACCCGAACGTGATGGTTTGTTTTGCGAAAAGATATTCGGCCCTGTAAAGGATTACGAATGTTATTGTGGAAAGTACAAACGCATTCGCTACAAGGGTATTGTCTGCGATCGTTGTGGTGTTGAAGTTACTGAAAAGAAGGTGCGTCGTGAGCGCCTGGGCCATATCAAGCTGGTTGTGCCTATCGTTCACATTTGGTACTTTAAAAGCCTGCCGAATAAAATTGGCTACCTTCTTGGCGTTAGTTCCAAGAAAATGGAAAGCATCGTGTACTACGAGCGCTATGTGGTGGTGAATGCGGGCGAGGCTGAAGATATGATCCGTACCAAGCTGAATCTCAAGGATTCTGACAATACGCATCAGCAACTGCTTACAGAGGATGAATATCTCGAAATTTTAGATAATCTTCCACGCGAAAATCCGGGCCTGTCAGACGAAGACCCCAATAAGTTTATAGCCAAAATGGGTGCAGAAGCCGTTCATATGCTTTTGTCACGCATCGATCTCGATAAGTTGTCTTATGACCTTCGCAACGCAGCAGCAAATGAAACATCGCAGCAGCGTAAACAGGAAGCCCTCAAGCGTCTTAGCGTTGTAGAAGCTTTCCGTGATGCAAACACACGTATTGAAAACCGTCTGGAATGGATGGTAATGCAGTACATTCCGGTTATTCCACCTGAGCTGCGTCCATTGGTTCCGTTGGATGGTGGCCGTTTCGCCTCATCCGATCTTAATGATCTGTATCGTCGCGTTATTATCCGTAACAACCGTCTGAAACGCCTGATAGAAATTAAAGCTCCTGAAGTGATCTTACGTAATGAAAAACGTATGCTCCAGGAAGCTGTCGATTCACTGTTCGACAACAGCCGTAAATCAAATGCTGTGAAGGCAGAAGGTGGACGTGCGTTGAAGTCATTGTCCGACGTGCTGAAGGGCAAGCAAGGCCGTTTCCGCCAGAACTTGTTGGGAAAGCGTGTTGACTACTCCGGCCGTTCGGTTATCGTGGTTGGCCCCGAAATGAAATTGCATGAGTGCGGTTTGCCAAAAGATATGGCGGCAGAATTATTCAAACCGTTTATCATTCGCAAACTGATCGAAAGAGGCATTGTAAAAACGGTGAAGAGCGCCAAAAAATTGGTAGAGCGCAAGGAAGCTGTTGTTTGGGATATCCTTGAAAATGTACTGAAAGGACACCCTATCATGCTCAACCGCGCACCCACGCTGCACCGTTTGTCCATCCAGGCCTTCCAGCCAAAGCTGATCGAAGGCAAGGCGATCCAGTTGCACCCGCTCGTGTGCTCTGCGTTCAACGCCGACTTTGACGGTGACCAGATGGCCGTGCACGTTCCGCTTAGCAATGCTGCTATTGTTGAGGCTCAGTTATTGATGCTCGCATCGCACAACATTCTTAACCCCCAGAATGGTACGCCGATCACCCTCCCTTCTCAGGACATGGTGCTTGGATTGTATTATATATCCAAAGGCAAGAAATCAACTCCCGAAGAGAAGGTTAAAGGAGAAAATAAAGCGTATTACAGCACTGAAGAAGTGGTGATAGCGCACAACGAAGGTCGCGCTGACCTCCATGCGTGGATAAAGGTTAGAGCTATTGTTCGTGAAAACGATGGAACGCTTAAAAGCCAGTTGATCGATACTACGGTTGGTCGCGTAATTTTTAACCAGTTTGTGCCAAAGGAAAATGGATTTGTAAATGCGCTGCTCACCAAAAAATCTTTGCGTGAGATCATCGGCCAGATACTTAAGAACACTAACATCCCCAAAACCGTTCAGTTCCTTGATGATATCAAGACACTCGGATTCCGCACAGCGTTCAGAGGTGGATTGTCGTTCAATATCAAGGACCTTACCGTTCCCGATGTTAAAGAGCAACTGGTGGCAAATGCCCAGGTT
>CAYNGS010000089.1:0-8685 GCA_964396625.1 uncultured Flavipsychrobacter sp. | reverse complement strand
CGCAATTATATTACGATTAAGGATAGTGTAAATACCCTGGCGAAGGCGAATGAGTTTTTAAGAAAGGACCTGGAAAACGATTTTAAACAGCAGCAATTTGCCGATAGCGTCAGAAACGCCAGCATATACAACAAGAATATAGAGAGACAACGGACCATTACTTATACCGGGTTTGCCGGACTTGTGCTGGTATTACTGCTTGCCTTTTTTGTTTACCGCAACTACAATATCCAGAGAAAATACAACGAGCTGCTTTCGCGAGAGAAAAAAAGCCATCTTGCCCATATAGAGGCGCAAAGTAATGTGCTAAGCGACATTGCCCATATTCAAGCTCACCAGGTGCGTGGTCCGGTGGCTACCATCCTGGGACTGGTGCAGCTTTTTAATTACGACGATCCCACTGACCCGGTGAATAAGGAAGTGATGGAAGGCCTCGGTTCGGTAACCGAAAAACTGGACACCGTGGTAAAAGAGGTTATCCTTAAAGAAAACCGCTTACGGTATGGAAAAGACCAATAATCAGCCCTTGAGTTCAACTCCCCAATTGGTAATAATTCCGTTGTCGATTTAGTCAGAATATGCATTATACCATCCGTCTGCGGCAACGGTATGATTTTTTAAGTGATGTAATGATATCGCTTTGAAAACCTGAGAATCAATCGGTTTTTCTGTTCAAATTGATATAGCATAAAGCCTGAATGTCTTTATGAACGTATATTGTGTATATCAACTGGAAACAACGTGGCAAAAATAATATCGATATCTACTGCAGTACCTGCGCACAAACATACCCAGCAGCATTTGCAGCATTTCATGGAGGGGGCCTACAATGCCGGCGAGAAGGAAAAACGGATATTGGGCTACCTGTACACACACAGTGGCATCGAAACGCGGTACTCCGTGATCCCCGACTATACCGTGCCGATGCACGAATGGGAATTTTATCCAAGATCCGCGAACCTGGAACCGTTTCCAAACCTTGAGTACCGAATGCAATGGTTTCACAAACATGCATTGCCGCTATCACTACAGGCGGCAACTAAGTGCATCGATGGGTATATCGACAAGGCCGAAGTTACCCACCTGGTCACGGTTAGCTGCACCGGCATGAGCGCGCCGGGCCTGGAGTTGCAGCTAATGGAGGCCATGGATCTAAAGCCCGACACTGCCCGCACAGCAATTAACTTCATGGTGTGCTATGCATCAATACACGGGCTGAAAATGGCAAATGACATTGTTAATGCCAATCCCGGATCGAAAGTACTGGTGGTGTGTACCGAATTGTGCAGTATTCACTTTCAGAAAACATTCACAGACGATACAATTGTGGCGCCGCTCATTTTCGGAGACGGATCAGCTGCAGTACTGATATGCAGCAACGATGACCCACGACCCGGCATCCGCATCGACAGCTTTTACTCAGAGGTGCTCAAAAATGCGAAAGACAGCATGAGCTGGAACCTCTCATCGAATGGCTTTGTGATGACATTGTCGGCCGATGTTCCGGATATGTTTCTTACAGAGATCGGACCGCTAAAGGAGCGTGCGGTACGTAAGGCAGGATATGATGACAACGACATTAAATACTGGTGTATCCATCCGGGAGGACAGCGCATACTGGAAGCCATCTCAAAGGGCTTGTCACTCACAGAAGGTGATCTGTTTTACTCCTGCGACATACTTAAAAACTACGGCAACATGTCGTCCGCCACTATATTGTTTGTACTGGCCCGTATGTGGCAGGAATTGATTCATGACCATGGGGCGCGTATCTTCGTTGCTGCCTTCGGCCCCGGCCTCACGATGGAAAGCGCAATACTCACGATGTCATGAACTTAGCAAAGCGATCATATGAAAAGGAACTGCTGGATAGCGACAACATCCCGTTCAGTGATATTATGTCGACCATGCGTGAACTGAATGTGATCAACAAACTGCTCGGCGGCCATGCCATTACGCGTAAGGGAGTTGATTTTTTTCTTGAAAAGACCGACTCAGAAAGGCCACTCGCTATAGCTGAGATCGGCTGCGGAGGCGGCGACAACTTAACTGTGATAGAACATCACCTGAAAAAAAAAGGCAGGCAGTCGACACTTACAGGTGTTGATATGAAAACAGAATGCATCACCTATTCCCGCAGGTATGCAGCCGACGACGTCACCTGGATCGTCAGCGATTATCGCAACCTGACCTGGCCGGGCAACAAACCCGACATCATTTTCTCATCTCTTTTCTGCCATCATTTTACGGACGATGAGCTTGTTGATCAGCTAAAATGGCTGAAAGAAAACAGCACCTCCGGCTTTTTCATCAACGACCTGCATCGCCATTATTTAGCCTACTATTCTATTTCATTGCTTACCCGGCTCTTCTCCAGATCGCAGTTAGTAAGACACGATGCCCCATTATCTGTGAGGCGCTCGTTTAAAAAAAGAGACTGGAAGAAATTTTTGTCTGCTGCCGGTATAACGCATTACAGCATTAAGTGGCAATGGGCTTTCAGATACCTTATTTGTGCAGACAATGGAGCACGAGGCAACATATGATGTGGTGATCATTGGCGGCGGATTGGCCGGCCTTTCCGCTGCCATTCTCCTGGCGCGAAAAAAGCATCGCGTGCTCGTGCTCGAAAAAGAAAGTTATCCAAGGCATAAAGTTTGCGGCGAATATATCAGCATGGAAAGCAAGCCCTTTCTTGAAAACCTCGGATTGCCAATAGATGATCTGAATTTGCCCGTGATCAACAAACTGCTGTTGACGGACAGCCGGGGCAATGAGCTGAACGAACATCTGCCGGAAGGCGGCTTCGGGATCAGCCGTTATAAACTGGATGCGCTGCTTGCTCAACTTGCGACAGACGCTGGCGCCACAATTCATACAAAAACGCGGGTGGACGATATTTTATACGGCAACGATTTCTTTACAGTAAAAGCCGGGCCCAAAATTTTCAATGCAAAGGTAGTGTGTGGCACATGGGGCAAGCGCAGTAATATCGATATAAAATGGGAACGCCCCTTTATCACAGAAAAAAACAAATCGCTGAACAATTATGTCGGCATTAAATATCACATCAGCTATCCCTGGCCGCAGGATGTCATCGGGCTGCATAACTTCTATAACGGCTACTGCGGCATATCACAGATCGAGGACAATAAATGTTGCATCTGCTACCTCACAACATCGGCCAATTTGCACAAAAGCGGAAACAACGTAAAAAAACTGGAACAGGACATACTGATGAAAAACCAATGGCTCAGGGACATATTCAGCAATGCGGTTATTCTGTACGACGCCCCGGTTACCATATCCAAGATCAGCTTCGACAGAAAGGAACAGGTTTATGACCATGTTTTATTATTGGGCGACGCAGCCGGAATGATCACTCCGCTTTGCGGCAATGGCATGAGCATGGCATTTCAATCCGCAAAAATTGCAGCCGGATATATCGACAACTTTTTGCATGGTCATATCAGCCGGGAAGATATGGAGAACAACTACTCATCCTCCTGGAAGAAGGTCTTCTCAAGACGGATCACGCTCGGCCGGCTGGTTCAGGGCAATTTCGGGAAAGACCGCGTCACTTCAGGTTTTATTCAAACAATGAGATTCCTGCCTTTTTTGCGTCGGGCGCTCATAAGGGGCACAAGAGGCAAGCCATTTTAAATATCATTTCCAACATCGAATACTTCAAAAAAAACAAACCCGCAAAAAATGCGGGTTTGAGTTTATGTGCTGTAAAATACTTTATGCCTCCATGTATGCTTCTGTGGGCTCACAGGTACATATCAGATTCCGGTCGCCATGCGTGTTGTTCACACGTGCAACACTGGGCCAGAATTTATTGTTCTTAACCCAATGCAGCGGGAACGCCGCATGCTGACGACTATAGACATGATGCCATGCATCTGCTGTTATTACGGCTTGCGTATGAGGTGCATGTTTTAGCATGTTGTCGTGCTTCTGCGCCTTACCGGTTTCTATATCGTGTATCTCCTTGCGGATGCTCAAAAGTGCATCACAAAAACGGTCAAGTTCGGCTTTGTCTTCACTTTCCGTCGGCTCTATCATTATGGTGCCAGCCACAGGAAAGCTCATCGTTGGCGCATGAAAGCCATAGTCTATCAGGCGCTTTGCAACGTCTTCCGCCTCTACCTCTGCGCTCTTTTTGAACGGGCGAAGGTCCACGATAAATTCATGGGCGCACGTTCCGCCGTGGCCGGTGTAAAGTATTTCAAAATCGTTCTGCAAACGCTCACGCATATAGTTGGCGTTCAGTATTGCATATTCGGTGGCCATGCGCACCCCTTTCGCTCCCAGCATACGGATATATCCGTAGGAGATCAGCAATATACTTGCCGACCCGTAAGGTGCAGCAGATACCGCATGCGCCTGGGCGTTCGATTCAGTCTTGTCAAATATCTTGTGGCCCGGCAAAAACGGGGCAAGGTGTTTTCTTACACAGATAGGCCCCATACCCGGACCGCCGCCGCCATGTGGAATGGAAAATGTTTTGTGCAGGTTGAGGTGGCAGACATCCGCACCGATAAGGCCGGGAGCAGTAAGCCCCACTTGCGCATTCATGTTGGCGCCGTCCATATATACCTGTCCACCATGTTCGTGAACAACTTTTGTTATTTCTTTCACCGACTCTTCGAAGATCCCATATGTGGAAGGGTATGTGATCATGATCCCGGCCAGGTGCTTCGCATGGTGCTCAGCTTTCTCCTTCAGGTCAGCCACATCAATATATCCATTTTCAAGCGCCTTCACCACCACTACCTTGTAGCCCACCATCACTGCGCTTGCGGGGTTAGTGCCATGGGCAGATATTGGTATCAGTATCACATTGCGATGACCTTCATTGCGGCTTTCGTGATAGCCCCTGATGGCCAGTAAACCAGCATATTCACCCTGCGCGCCGCTATTGGGTTGCAGGCTGCAGGCGTCAAATGCAGTTATCTCACACAGGTAATCAGACAGTTCCTTCACGATCTGCAGATACCCCTCGCACTGGTCCTGTGGTGCAAACGGGTGCATCTTGCTCCAGTGCGCCCAGCTAAGCGGCATCATTTCCGATGCAGCATTCAGCTTCATTGTGCAGCTTCCCAGCGAGATCATACTTGTATTAAGACTAAGGTCTTTGTTTTCCAGCATCTTCAGGTAGCGCATCATTTGCGTTTCGCTGTGGTGGCTGTTGAAGACCTGCTGTGTAAGGAATGAACCGGTACGGGTAAGCGCGGTAGGAATATGTGTCAGAGCAATATCCTCATCGATACTGAACGATGCGGGTTCATCAGGGTGAGTGAAAACGCCAATGATATCCAGCACATCGCGGGCCGTTGTTGTCTCATCAAGCGAAATGCCGACACCATGGCTGCTGTAATGAAAATTAATACCACGCGCTTCCGCTATCCTGCGAATGTTCTCCTTGTCGTCCACAACGACGGTGATCGTATCAAAATATGTTTTGCTGTGCAGCTTCAGCCCCGCTTCGGTAAGCGCATTTCCTAAGGACTGGGCAAGGGCAGCTACCCTTTTTGCAATATTCTTCAAACCAGTCGGGCCATGGTAGATTGCATACATAGCGGCGATATTGGCAAGTAACGCCTGCGCGGTGCAGATGTTCGATGTGGCTTTTTCCCTCTTTATATGTTGCTCGCGCGTACCTAAAGCCATGCGCAGCGCACGGTTACCATATGCGTCTATGCTGATACCGATGATGCGCCCCGGTATCATTCTCTTGAAATCGTCCTTTGTTGCAAAGAAGGCAGCGTGCGGTCCGCCGAATCCAAGCGGCACACCAAAACGCTGAGCGCAGCCTACTGCCGCATCGGCACCGAGGTCGCCGGGAGGCGTGAGCAATGTGAGCGCCAGCAGGTCGGTAGCCATAACTACATATCCGCCCGCTTCATGCATCGCCGCTATAAAACCGCGGGTATCCTCCACACTCCCCTTGCAGTCGGGATACTGCAGCAGCGCTCCGAAATAAGTTGTGTAAATATCCGCCACTCGATAGTCGCCAAAAACTACTTCTATCCCCAGCGGTATGGCACGTGTGAGCACCACATCTTTTGTCTGTGCAAATACATCATGATCAACAAAAAACTTCGGGCGCTCCGGGTGATGATGGTCTTTATTCAGAGTGTGAAAAAACATGTTCATTGCTTCGGCCGCAGCAGTGGCTTCGTCCAGCAGCGATGCATTGGTCAGCGGCAATGCAGTGAGGTCGCTCACCATGGTCTGAAAATTCAACAAACTCTCCAGGCGCCCCTGGCTAATCTCCGCCTGGTAAGGAGTGTATTGTGTATACCATCCCGGATTTTCGAAAACGTTCCTTAACACCACGCTGGGGGTATGCGTATCGTAATAGCCCTGCCCTATATAATTCCTGTAAACTTTATTCTTCTGCGATGTTTCCTTGAGCAGGTGCAGGTATTCCGCTTCACTTACTGCTGCAGGCAGCCGCAGCTTGTGATCCATCCTGATGGAGTCGGGTACTGTACGGCTTATAAGTTCTTCCATGCTCTCCACGCCTATGGTGTGCAGCATCTCCTTGGTATCCTCTTCATTAGGCCCTATGTGGCGACCAATAAATTCTTCGCTTTGGATCGATAATAAATTCATAAAAACCGGTATAATGTATTGAGTGGAAAAATTAATAAATAAAAAAAGACGTGCAAAGATAATTTAATTGCCGCAATTGATAAATGACCGGAGTCACCAATAAATCATAAATTACTTCATGCGAATACAATGAAATATTATTATTTGCATTTATAAACGGCAGATAACAACTCATCTTCTCCATTAATATCCGAATATCTCCTGGAGCGTTAATTTTTTCACGGTGCCGCACCTCTGCACATCATCGGCATTCAACTTTTTCTCAGATGCTACAATGCAATAGGTGTATGGCTTATCGGCCATGTTATCATCATGAAATTTCTTAAGGTCGGCATAGGTGAGTTTATCGGCATGCTCGTATATGTCCTTTCTTATATCCTCATGCAATCCTTTCTTTTCTGCATCAATATAATTGTAGATAATACCATCTTCGGTGATGCGTTCTGTTTCGATATCTTTTTTCAGAGCCGATCTTGCAGCCTGCATATTGTTCTCAACAGAGGGAAGATCATTAAGCAGCTCGTTCATAGCCTTTATGGATTCATTGAATTTGTCGGCCTGGCAACCAACGTAGGCGGAAACAAAATAGGGATCCTCTCTCTTTTCGGGTGCAGCCACATAAGAATTGGTTGAATATGCAAGCGCCTTGCTTTCGCGAATGGTCTGGAAAACCAGCGCGCCCATGTTGCCGCCAAAATAATTGTTGAACATATCAATGGCCGGTTGTTTTGCCGGATCATAACCCGGTATGTTTCTAACCCAGCGTATCTCACTTTGCACCATATCATAGTCGGCATACAGTACTTCATTTTTTGTCTGAATGGTGTATGTATAAACCTTGGGCGCAGGTACCGGTTTGAACATGTCCGGCATTTTATGTACATCTCTGAGCGTACTAGTCAGTCCTCCCAAAGAGGCAGGACCATAATACAATATCCGGTGACTGTAGTTGTTGAGGTTATGGATCAGATCAACGAGCTCTGCGCTGGTCAGGCTTTTCAGCTCTGCATCCGAGAGTACATTGTTGAAAGGATTGTCATGCCCATACCGGGCATAGCTCACCAGCCCCTGCATAATTGTCCCCTTATTATTCTTGGCGTCGGCTCGGCTTTTGCCGATACGCGCCTTAAGCGCAGTGAGTGCTTCGTCGTCAGCCTTACAGTCGGCCATCAGGTTTTCAAAAAGCGATACTGCTTTATCAAAATTCTCTTGCAGCCCCTCAATGCTTATTGACGTATACTCATTGTCGGCCCGAACACTAAAGCTGCATGCCAGTTTGTAAAACTCTTTTGATATCTGCTCCGCGGTCATCTTGTCTGTGCCTAGAAATTGAAGGTATTGAGCCACTACACTAAGCCGCTTGTCATTCCACGTGCCCATTTTATACCTGTACGACATACGAAATAAGCCATTCTCGTCATTGTGCACATACAGAATTTCAGCCGGTCCGAGATCGCCTTTAGCCAGGTCCTTGTTATAATCGACCCATACCGGCTTCACAGGCTCAACAGGGGCATTTATCACCTTCTTCACAAATTCCGACTGTGAATTCCGGTTGGTTTCCACCTGTGTTATCGGCGGCTTCTCCACCTTGACGATGTTTTTGTCTTCTCCCTTTCTCTTAAAGACAACAACATAATTTTCCCCGAAATACTTATTTGCAAAATCAACGAGGTCTTTTTTAGTCAGTTTTGAGAGCCGTTCGGTATATGCCACATCATGCAGCCAGTTCTCTTCTCCCGTAAATGCGTCCATCAGCGTAACAGCCCGCCAGTAATATTTTTCAGTGCGCTGCATTGCATACTTTTTCTGATTGTTGACGATACACGCAACGAGGTCTTCGTCAAAATTTCCCTTTTTCAGGTTATCCACTTCCCCCAGCAGCAGTCCCTTCACGTCGTCCAGGCTTTGGCCCAACGTCGCAGTACCCTGTAGATTCAGGTAACCATAGTCGATCAGCGTATTCGCGCTGGCCGAGGCACGCAGGAGCTTTTGTTTCTTTACGAGGTTCAGGTCTATAAGGCCGGCCTTTCCATTGCTCAGCATCTGGCTTACAAGGTC
>CAYNGS010000088.1:0-8748 GCA_964396625.1 uncultured Flavipsychrobacter sp. | reverse complement strand
CAGGCACATCGGTCTATGGTTTCAGACCCACTCACAGCGATGTTATTTTTGTTACGATGATCGTGCAGGGCGTATGCGCGGTTCACGATACGGTAATAGATACTGTTCCTGTAAACATTTACCCTGTGGTGGTAGCGCCCTCTATTACGGTTTCACTCGACCCCGGTTTGTCGCTCACTGCATACCTTGGCCAGACCTACACATTTTTTTCGAGCGTAGTATTCGGTGGTACCGTGCAAACCTAGCAGTGGTACCTCAACGGCACAGCAATACCCGGTGCCACGGCATCGTCAATGTCTGTTCCTATTTATAACGAGGCAGATATTTATTGCAAAGTAGGCGGCAATGCACCATGTGACAGTAGTATGCTTGGCGGCGTCAGCAATCATATTACCATTCACGCTCCCTTTGTGCAGGTTAACTCCCTGAGTGGACTTAGCAATGGTTTCCTGCTATTCCCAAATCCGAATTCTGGCAACTTTACCCTGTCTTCGTCAGCGCTTACTGATAAGGAAGTCTATTACGAAGTAGCCGATATGGTAGGCAGGGTAGTATATACAGGCACAGCAATACCGCAGGGTGGAAAGATAGATCAGCAGATAAGCCTGGGTGGCACGGCTGCAGGCTCATACTTGCTGCGTGTGGTGACGGAAAAAGGAACGGAAGTGCTGCACTTTGTTGTGGAGAAGTGATGGGCAAGTAACCCATCGGATAATGAAATAAAAATATTTTTCATTTTTGGCGTACTTTTTGTTACTATTATAAAAGTATTCTTATGAAAAAAAACTGCCTTATACTGCTTTTACTTTTGTTGGGGTTAGTTTCCTATGGACAAGTTCCTGCCGCAATAACAGGTCCGTCACAGGTCTGTGTCGGGTCTTCGGCCACGTATACTGATGCTACACCCGGTGGCACATGGAGCAGTGCTTTGCCCTTGGCTGCTCCAATAGATTCTGCCTCAGGTACATTGACCGGAGTGACCGCAAGTGCCATAGCGATCACGTATACAACGAGTGGTGGCAGCGCAATTTTATTCGTGTCGGTCAATCCATTGCCTACTCCACACAATGTTACCGGCGGCGGATTTTATTGTGCCGGTGGCGCCGGTATTCGCTTTGGTTTAGGTGGATCAGACATAGGTACTTCATATCAGATGTTCCTTGCCGGAAGTACTGTAGGGTCACCTGTTGCAGGAACCGGAAGCGTTCTTGACTTCGGTTGGCAATCCTCAGCCGGAGCCTATAGTGTCTTGGCTACGAACACTATTACTGGTTGTCAACAGGAAATGATGGATAGCCCGGTGGTAACGATTAATGCATTACCTACCGCATTCAGTGTGACCGGAGGAGGAACTTATTGTGCCGGCGGCGTGGGTGTTCATATTGGCTTAAGCGGGTCTAATGCCGGTGTTTCTTATCAGTTAATAATTGGCTCATCACCTCTGGGGTCACCTGTATCTGGTACGGGAGGCCCGGTCGATTTTGGCTTATTAACCGCCGCGGGGACCTATACAATTGCTGCGACAAATGCAACGACGGCCTGTAGCCGGTTAATGACTGGCAGTGCTACGGTGTCTGTCGGAGTATCCTCCGGGGTCATTTCTGGTCCAGGGTCACTTTGTTTGGGAGCATTAATAACATTGACCGATACCACGGGGGGAGGTACATGGAGCTCCAGTGACCCGGCAGTGGCAACAGTGAATGGAAGTGGTATGGTATTTGGCGTTTCATGGGGGGCTGCGTTAATTTCTTATTCGTTAGGAGGGTTTTGTACCCCCACGCATACCGTCTACGTTAGTCCCACTCCGGCACCGATTGCCGGATCGACGTCTGTTTGCCTGGGCGCATCAGATACATTGTTCGACGGAACCGCGGGCGGTACTTGGTCGAGCAGCGATCCGGTTGTTGCGACAATTAGCCCGGTCGCTGGCATTTTTTTTGGTGTAACACTCGGTACCGCTACAATTACCTATACGACGCCCGTTGGGTGTTCCACCTCAGAAGTTATCAGCGTCGTGCCGGCTGTCTGTTCCGGTACACCAGTTGGGGGCAGCGCAGTGTCAGGCACTGGGACAGTGTGCCCCGGACAAGGTGTGCTTCTGGCGCTCTCTGGCACGTCGGGGGTGTGTGCCATGGAATTTCAATGGCAGTCTTCCACCGATGGAACCAGTTTTAGCGACATAACGGGTCTTACAGCCACCTCCGGTTATTTTTTTCCAACCTCTACACAATACTATCGTTGCAAGGTAACCTGTTCAACAAGCGGCTTGTTTTCTTATTCAAGTTCGGTACTGGTCTCCGTACACGGTGTTATAACGTCTCATATGGTTGTAGGCACCCCCGATACTGCCTGTGCCGGCGCTGAGTTTTATATTAGTGCATGCGGCACTTCTTCAGGTTATACAGTTACCACTTATTATGGAGATGGTAAGATGGATAACCTCCCGCTTTCTGCAAGTGCTCCCTGTCAGGCATACCTTATTCATAATTACGCTGCATCCGGGACATATCTTGTGAAACAGATTTTGCTCCTGGCCGGAATTCCCCAGGACTCAGTGTCTTTTTCCTATGAATATACCTTTTGCAGAACATTGCCGGTTAAGTTCTTTTATGATGCAAATAATAATTGCGTTCATGATCCTGGTGAAAGTTTCATTATTTTGCCTGTAACGGCAGAGGTCGATTCAAATGGCATACCGATCGATACCATAAGCACCACAAGCGGCTTTTATTACAAGGTCTTCGGTGGCGCCGGTACTGTCTATTCTTTCCGGATATTGTCAAAGCCGGCAGGCTTAAACATAACTTGTCCGCTTTCGGGAATAGTATATGATACTATCCAGCCAGGTGTTGCGGATTACGACGCAAAAAACTTCGCTTTTAATTGTATTTCCGGCAGTTCTTTTGATCTCGCCGAGCATGTAACCACATCGACAGGGCGGCATATGCAAACGGGGTTAATTACTGTTTATAATAGCTATTGCCCACCCGAGGACGCGGTAATAACCCTGACCTTCAGCCCAAAGTACGTGTATTCGAGTGCTTACCCAACGCCATCCTCTGTAGTAGGAAACGTTGCTACATGGAATCTTGCTTCTATTTCATCATCGTCACCATCTTACTCCGTTATTAATTTTACACTCTCCGTACCCACCCCAGGTGTATACGCCACTTGGTTAACAACCACTGATACAGTAAATTCAGACTATGTGACCGCCCCAACCACCACCGGTGATGTGGACACGACAAATAACACTACGAAAAGATGCGATTCAGTGCGAGCATCGTACGACCCAAATGAAATGTCGGTAATGCCAGAAGGATATATATTGCCGTGCACCCGGCTGCAATATACCGTCAGGTTTGAGAATACCGGTAATGATACCGCACACAACATCGCTGTGCTCGATACGCTCTCCGATGATCTGGACCCGCATAGCCTGAACATCGAGGTCGCATCGTCCGTCATGAACATCGCGATCATTAATGAAGCGGGTCACAATGTTGTCAAATTTGATTTTCCGAATATTAACCTGCCCGACAGTTCGCACCACAATCAGTGCGATGGCATAGTCATCTTTAATATCAAGACCCGGCCGGGCCTTACCGTAGGCACTCCGATCGCAAACTATGCAGGCATATTCTTCGACGACAATCCGGCTGTAATGACCGACACGGCTGTGAATACCATCGGACTCAACCCGATTACCGGCCCTGATCACGTTTGCGCGGGCGCCACCATCACGCTCACCGCTTCGGCCGGTTTCCCGGGTGGCGCCTGGGCCAGCAGCAGCAGTGCAGTGGCCACCGTAGGTACCACAGGCATTGTGACCGGCGTTTCCGCAAGCGTAGCCACAATTACCTATTCCATCTCCGGCGCTTGCGGCACTACTTATACCACGCAGTCAGTTACTATTAAACCACTGCCGGTCGTATACGGCGTATCGGGTGGGGGAGCCTATTGCGCAGGCGATACTGGTGTGCATATAGGTCTTTTGAACTCTGAGACTGCTACCAATTATCTCTTGTATCACGGCGCGGCCTCTACAGGGCCCTTTGCCGGAACAGGCGCCGCGCTTGACTTTGGTTTGCAGACCGTTGCCGGCACTTACACTGCGGTAGCTACCGGATCAGCTACTACTTGTAGCAGCGATATGTCGGGCAGCGCTTTGGTAACGATTAATCCTGCCGTTACACCCGCTGTCAGCCTTATTGTTACTGATACTGTGTGTGCAGGCGCATCAACAACCTTTACCCCCGTTCCGGTCAATGGAGGCAGTTCGCCAACCTATGTGTGGAATGTGGACGGGGTGAACGTAGGCGTTGCCAATACCTATATCTATGTGCCTTCAAACGGCGATGTGGTGACCCTGACCCTGACGAGTAATGCACCTTGCGCCATACCAGCCACAGCCTCCAGTGCCGTGACCATGGTCGTGGAAGATCCACTGATGCTTTCGGTTATTGTTTCGGCAAGCTCCGGCACAGCCATCGCCTCCGGCGAGGCGGTTACACTATCGGCAGGCCTGTCCGGCAGCGGACCCATCACATCTTATCAATGGTTGATGAATGGCACACCCATACCAGGTGCAACCGATGCTACCTACACGAGCAGCACACTTGCCAACAATGACTCGGTTACCTGCATCGTAACCACTGCAAATATTTGCGGCAATATTACAGCAGCCAGCGGGGTGCGCGTCACCGTTACCAATGTATCTGTTTTGACTACCGGTGCAGCCGCTGATAAAGTTGTGCTTTTGCCCAATCCGAATAACGGCACGTTTACGATCTCCGGATTTACAGGGTCGGGCAGTGACGAAGATGCATCGTTAGTGGTATGCGAGATAACAGGGCGCATTGTTTATAGTAATACAGTAACAATAACAAATGGAAATATTAACCAGCAGCTAATATTGAATAATGCACTTCCAAAAGGAATGTACATGCTCTCTCTTCGTTCAGGAAGTGGAAGCAGGGAGTTTCGTTTTGTTATTGAATGACCGTAGTGAATTTTAATTGAAACACATACCCAACTAATTCAAAAAATAAATGTGTCTTTTGTAGATACTCCGGAAATAATTGGTATTTTACAACTTAGAACATCTCCGGCGAGACCATTATCTTATACAGTGTTTAGATACAGGAAGAATGAAGTTGGCGGAAGATAATTTGAATGGTAACACCGGTAAGGTTGTTAAATGCTAACAAAAAAGGACCGCTGCTTTATGAAAAAAAATGTGCTCTTCGTTTTTTGCTGTTTTCTTTTTTCATCAGTCTATGGCCAGGCTCCGGGGCCCATTTCCGGTGGCGGGCGCTTTTGTGCCGGGTCGTCGCTCCCGCTGACAGATACGTCCTCCGGCGGCACATGGAGTAGTGGCACACCAGCAGTTGCCACGGTCGACTCGGTAACGGGTGTAGTTACAGCCGTTGATATTGAAGCCATTGCTGCCGGCACTGCCACCATCAGCTATACCACTCCGGCAGGCAGTGTCACAACCGTTGTTACGGTTAACCCCTTGCCCATAGCCTACGATGTGTTAGGCGGCGGTCATTACTGCGCCGGCTCTTCGCCGGGCGTACATATTGGCCTCGAATGGTCCGATACAGGCATAAGCTACCAGTTGTATTCCAATGACACATCGGCGATCGGTGCGCCTAGGGCGGGCCTTAATTTCGAAATGGACTTCGGCATTATCGGGGCCTCCGGAAATTATTCCGTTGTTGCCACCGATACACTGACCGGCTGTGCTATAACAAGTTATGGCGAAGATGGATATGTGTCCATAACAATTGTCCCCACCGTCGTCCCCTCTGTTACTATAGTGCCGGATGTGATTGGCGATATATGCGAAGGAACAACGGTATCTTTCAGTTATACGTCCACGGGTGAGGGAGTTGGTCCTTTATATCAATGGTCGCTGAATGGTGCTCCCGTTCCCGGCGCAACTGCCGGCTACAGCTATGTGCCGGTCAACGGAGATATAGTTGGCATCAGGCTCAGAAGCAATGCCGAATGTGCTATACCCGACACAGCGATAGCCGCTATGTCCATGTCTGTAGTGCCGCATTCACTGCCTGTCGTTGCACTGTCGCCCTTGCCAAATGATACGGTTTGTGAAGGCACAGCGGTCACAATCACCGCAACGCCTGGCTTCGGCGGCACAGCCCCTACATACTTGTGGATAAAGAACACCCTGACTGTGGATACAGGCGGCAGTTATTCCTTTATGCCGGCCGATGGCGATGATGTTTATTGCATTATGCAAAGCAATTATTTCTGCAGATCGGCTACTACCGCATACAGCAATGTTGTATTCATGTCCGTTAAGTCGCCGGCTTCTATGATCCCTGTGGTCAGCCTGGTTGCGCTCAATGGCACTAGTATCGCAAAGCACCATGCCGATACGCTTGTGGCACATGTGTCCAATGGTGGTTCTGCGCCTGTCTTCCAGTGGTATCTGAATGGCGGAATGGTGCCGGGTGCTACCACTTCGGTTTACGTAAAGAACAGTTTCAACAATAAGGACTCCGTAAGTTGCATGGTCACCCGCACAGATGCCTGCGCCATGTCGTCATTTAATTCAGTTGTCATTTCGGTGTATGAAAATGAAGTGCCCGGCATGCGTTTGTCCGGCAGCGTTGCCTTATACCCTAATCCGAATAATGGCGTTTTCACGGTTGCCGGAATTGTTCCGGGCCTGGCAAATACCGATATGCCCCTTGTTGTTCGGAACCTGGTCGGCCAGGTGATTTACAAACAGGAGGTGAATGTAGTTGACGGCAACATTAATAAAGAGGTGGTTCTGGGCGATAGGTTAACAAAGGGAATGTATCTGTTGTACCTGGGTGCTAACGGCGAAAACGGGATCTATCATTTCGTGATCGACTAAAAGGACGAATGTTATAAAAAATAATTAAAAATACCCAACGGTTAATAGGATACTTATGTCTTTATTCCTATAGGGTAGTTATAGGTGCTCAGAATTTTTTATGCAAGGGGAGGGTTGTGGCCTTTTCGTTCGGCTATTGGTTGAGTGCAGAAGCAGTAAAAAAGGGCATTGGGTCGACTGAAAAAAATAATTTTATAAATCTAATTTTTTTAAATTAAAATCTTATATTTGTTATATACTTAAAACCTGTTCGAATGAAAAAAATTACCCTTTCCGCATTATTTGTGTTCGCCATTGGCGCGAATCTTTTCGGACAATCATACACACCTGAAAATAAGGTGTGGGACTTCGGCAACCATGCCGGGCTCGATTTCACCAGTGGTACACCTGTACCTGTTACTGCCAGTATCAATATATTGGAGGGCTGTGGATCTGTATCCGACGCATCTGGCCACTTGTTGTTTTATACAGATGGCAAGGTGGTTTGGGATAAGACTGGTACTCCGATGCCACATGGTGGTTCCATCGTTACGTTCCTTACAGGCGATGCGTCGCAGGGGGCCGAGATCGTTCCCGTGATCGACAACCCCAACCAGTATTACGTATTCTCTTCCGATGTGTATAGCCTCGGCGATCTCGCTGTTTCAGTTGTCGATATGACACTGAATGGCGGTCTCGGCGACGTGATCACTCCGTCAGGCACATCCCTTGGAAATAATTATGCCGAAAAAATGACCTCCATCGCGGGCAATAGCTGCGACGTTTGGTTGCTGACACGCAGAAGGGACTCCACGCAGTTCTGGGCGTTCCATGCAACTGCTGCAGGTCTTAGCGGTCCGGTTATATCCAATGTAGGCACGATCGTTCACTACAACGCCGGCGTTATCAAAGCAAGTCCCAACAGGCTTAAAGTAGCTGCACAGATATGTGAGTCTGCAGCAGGCACAGAACTGTTCGATTTCGATCCCAACACCGGGATCGTTTCCAACTGCCAGGTGTTAGACCTCGTAGGAAACAACTATGGTGCTGAGTTCTCACCTGACAACACCAAGCTGTACGGCTCCCAGTTATTTGGCACTGAAGTTTACCAGTACGACGTCTCGCTGCCAACTACCGCTGCAATCATCGCGTCAAAAACGCTTATCGGAACCTCCAGTGAGCTCGGTGACTTCAAATTAGGCCCTGACGGCAAAATTTATCTGGTGAAATATGGCGTCGGTTACCTTGATGTCATCCCTAATCCCAATGTTGCCGGTATAGGTTGCGGATATACGATCAATGCTACAGCTCTTGGCGCTGGTGCTACCGGACAGCTCGGTTTGCCAAACCTTTTTAACGCGGTAGGTACTATCGGTGCAACATATGTTCATCACGACACCGGGTTGTGCATACCTGCCGGCGGCAGTGCTACCATTTATGCCTATGATATAGCTAGCGCCTACCACTGGAACGACGGTGACACGAATAGTTACCATACCATTACTGCCCCCGGAAATTACTGGGTGCAGGAAGGGAACGGCTGCACACCTATCATCGACTCTATAACAGTTATAGTACGCCACGATACTGTGCATACACACACTGATACTACCGTATGCTCACCCGATGACAACTTCAAGTGTGATCTTACTGCGCCTCTGGGAACCGACTACATCTGGTATGATGGCACTACTGGCGCACACAACCTGGTAAACGCTAACGGCAGCTACTGGGTTGGGTACCTTGTTGAGTGCACCTTCACTGTGGATACGTTCCATGTCACTTTCCAATACAATCCTCCGGCTATAGTTGGTCCTGACTCCATTTGTCTCGGTAATTCCGCCAAGCTCACCAACGCCATGCCGGGTGGTACCTGG
>CAYNGS010000087.1:0-8765 GCA_964396625.1 uncultured Flavipsychrobacter sp. | reverse complement strand
CCGCTGCCTGCAGCCATAACCGGCACGCTGAGCCCGTGTGCAGGATCAACCTCGCTGCTTGGCGACGCAACCGGTGGCGGCACCTGGAGTCCATCGGTCGGCGGCATAGCCACCGTAGACGCAACCGGAACGGTCTGGGGCTTATCGGCCGGAACTGTCGCGATAACGTACATAGTCGCCACCGGTTGCAGCAGGTCAACTACGGTGACAGTAAACCCACTGCCTACACCCATCACAGGCCCATCGGCACTATGCGCCACATCCACTATCACCGAGACAGGGTCGATACCCGGCGGAACGTGGATAAGCGGAACGCCCACGGTGGCGACAGTCGTTGCGTCAACCGGCCTTGTTACGGGCGTAGCACTCGGTACCACCAGCATAACCTACACATTACCCACCGGCTGTTCGGCCACGAAAACAATAAGTGTCAGCCTGTCGCCTTCGGCTATTATTGGGCCGGGGTCAGTATGCGTGGGCTCAGTGGCAGATCTCACTGATGCTATAAGCGGAGGATCGTGGACGAGCAGCACACCGTCAGTTGCCACTATTGGCTCTCTCACGGGTATTATAACAGGTGTGTCGCCGGGAATAGCCACGATAACTTATTCATTAGGCACGGGCTGCACCGTTACACGCGCAATCGTGGTCAATGCATCTCCCGCAGGCATCACCGGCACAATGAACCTGTGCGCGGGCACTACAGTGGTACTCAGCGATGCAACGAGTGGCGGAACATGGAGCAGCAGTACCCCCACGATAGCCACCATAAACGCAGCCGGCACTGTGACAGGCATCACGCCCGGCACAGACACGATCATCTATACACATTCCGGCTGCTCCGCTTATGCAGTGGTGACTGTCAATCCGATTCCGGGCGCAATTACCGGCACGCTCAACGTTTGTGCCGGCGCTACGACTAATCTCAGCGATGCAGTGAGTGGTGGTTCATGGACCAGCAGCAGTGCGGTCATTGCTACCGTTGACCCGTCCGGCGGCGTGGTCAGTGGCGTCGGTCCTGGCACGGTGATCATCACCTACTCGTTAGGCGCAGGCTGCACAACAGTCACCCATGTAACAGTGAACCCCATATCTCCGATAACAGGAGCGATGGGTCTTTGTGTGGGCACAACTACAACATTGTCTGACGCAACAGGCGGCGGTACGTGGAGCGTGTCCGGAGGCGGGGCTATCGCCACTGTCAGTTTAGCGGGCGTCGTGACTGGCACAGGGACAGGAACCGCTGCAATAACCTATACCACGTCGGCAGGCTGTGTGGCAACAGCGTCGGTCATCGTAAATCTAGCTCCCTCGGCAATAAGTGGCATAAAATATGTTTGTGCAGGCGCAACCACAGCGCTAAGTGACTCGGCACCGGGGGGTACATGGACCAGCAGTGCGCCGGGAACGGCAACTGTAGTCACGGCTACAGGGGTGGTTACGGGCACCGGGCCCGGCACTGTTACGATCACCTATTCGCTGGGCAGCGGATGCACCACGTTTACAACGGTAACAGTAAACCCTGCTCCGGCGCCGATAACCGGAGCATCTGCTTTGTGTGCCGGGACGGCTGCACCGCTGTCTGATGGCAGCCCGGGAGGTACCTGGAGCAGCAGCGCCACGGCAAGTGTAAGCGGAGCGGGCGTGGTAACAGGCGCATCTGCCGGAACGGCCACTATCACCTACACAGCGCCTACCGGCTGCTTAGCCGTTAAAACAATAACAATAAACCCACTCCCCGGCCCTATAGCCGGAAGCACAGGAATATGCGCCGGACTGACAACAATGCTCAGCGACACAACCACCGGAGGAACCTGGAGCTCGGCCGGCGCGGCAACCGTATCTCCGGCAGGGCTGGTGAACGGCATATCAACTGGCATTGCCACGATCAACTATACCTTGCCCACCGGCTGCGCGGCCTCGGTAACAGTGACAATTCATGCAGCACCTCCAGCGATCACGGGCAATATGAGCATGTGCGTTGGCGCTACTACTACACTTGATGATGCCACCGGTGGCGGCGCCTGGAGCACAGGCGGCACAGGCGTGGCAACAATAAATACAAGTGGCGTAGTTACCGGATTATCCTTAGGCACAGAAAACATCAGTTACGAAGTCGCGGGTTGCCCTGCCATAGCGATGGTGACGGTAAACGCCTTGCCTGCGGCCATTTCAGGGCCGGGCAATGTCTGTGCAGGTTCATTGGCTGTGCTTACGGATGCCTCGGCAGGAGGCACATGGAGCAGCCCTGCCGGCGCCGGGACTATTTTCATCACATCTGTAAGCGGTGTTGTAACGGGTGAATCTGCCGGAACAGCAACTGTCACTTACTCGGTAGGCGCAGGTTGCGATGTAACAACAGTTGTGACAGTGAATCCCCTGCCGCCTGCAATTACCGGCGCATCTACCATATGCGCAGGCGCCAGCGCTGCAATGAGTGATTCGATCGCGGGCGGCACCTGGAGCATTGGCCCCGGATCGGCAGCAGCTGTATCAGCAACAGGCATCATCACAGGCATCACCGGGGGCATGGGTGTTATCAGTTATACGCTACCGACAGGCTGTTCCATATCAGCCGAAGTAGCCGTGAATTCTGTACCCCCTATCACGGGGCCGGGCCAGGTCTGCGGCTTTGGTGACACCATGCATGTATACAATGCATTGGCAGGCGGAGCGTGGACGAGCACCCTGGTGACGATAAGTTCCTCCGGGCTTGTTACAGGGTTTGCCACCGGTGTGGGCACTGTGACCTACACAGCGCCCACAGGATGTTATGCCACAAGGGCTATCACCGTCAATCCCGTTCCATCTGCCATAACGGGCACTACGCACTTTTGCATTGTCACACCGGTAACACTGACAGATGCTACCACCGGCGGTGTATGGAGCAGCGGAACGCCCGCTGTGGCGACCGTGTCTGGCGCCGGCATGATCTCCGGTGTGGATGGCGGTACTGCAATGATCAGCTACAGTTTGCCTGCTACCGGCTGTAGTGCAACAGTTACGGTTACCGTAGTGCCATTGCCCGACGCCGGAACGATAACCGGTATCGCTGAGGTTTGTGCGGGCGGCGCCACTATCACCCTGACCGATGTGGTAGCAGGAGGTGCATGGAGTTGCTTGTCAGCGGGTGCTTCGGTTGCTGCAGGGGTTGTGACCGGATTAACTGCAGGAACAGATACTGTAAAATATGCCTTTACAAATCTCTGCGGAACGAACATTGCAACCAGGGTAGTTACCGTGAATCCGCTGCCGGATGCGGGAACGATAACAGCATCAGCTATTGGCAACTTATGTACAGGCGCATCAGTGAGCTTAACAGACGGAGCAAGCGGCGGTGTTTGGAGTGAATCCGGCGGTGGCTATACTGCTGTATCAGGTACAGGAGTGGTAACCGGACTTGCAGTCGGAATAGATACGATCATTTACACGGTGACCAATGTCTGCGGTATGGCTAAGGCGGCATTCATCGTGACTGTAAACACTATACCAACGGCCGGCACCGTCACCGGCAGCTCGAACCAGGTATGTACCGGAGCTACAGATAAGCTCACCGGGATGCCGCAAGGCGGTGCCTGGAGCGCGAGCAACGGTAATGCAACCGTTTCGGGCGGCGTAGTGACCGGCATTACCACCGGCGCAGATACCATCTACTACAGCATTTCAAATGAATGCGGGCCGGCCGTCACCGCTTACGCCATCACTGTTCTGGACAGAAGCCAATGCGACACATCGTCTGGTGTGCTCCTCGTAAACAACCAGGCAGAAGGGATCAAAGTATTTCCCAATCCGAACGATGGTTCATTCACGGTGATCCTTTCTTCTGATCATAGTGAGCAGGTTGATGTGGTGGTAACAAATGTAACCGGTGAAAAAGTGAGCGAATACATTTTGGTCACAAACAGGCCTGCAGAAATAAAACTGGGGCAACCGGCCGGTGTCTACTTCCTTGCCGCGTCAACAATGCATGGCAAGTATATGGTGAAAGTGGTGGTAAACCCGTAACTAGGCGGAAAGGAATCTGCCCGTTTCCTATTTTATTTCCCGGTGTTTCAGTGTCCACAGACTTTTGAAATCTTAATACCGGCGGCTGCTCCGGGAATCAACCAACACTAAATATTTGCGTTTATTTTATGCCGTCAAGGTTAAAATATAAATGCTTATAAATTATTTGAATTTCAGAAATATTTTCATAAATTTGGTTATAACGCTAAAAGGGTGGTAATGCTATTTGTGTGATCCTTATTAAACCTACTATGCCCAGATTTATTTTAAAGTCTCTCCTCCTGTTCAGCCTGTGCCTCGGAACCTTTATAGCGATGGGCCAACCCATAGCAGGATTCATAGCTGACGATACAGCAGGTTGCGCACCGATGGTTGTGCATTTTACCAACACATCCACCGGAGCCTCCAGTTATACATGGGACCTGGGTGATGGCGTTATTTTGCCGGTCACCGATGCATCAAAGGCATATACTGCGCCCGGAACCTATACGGTCACACTCACTGCCATCAGCGTTAGTTCCAGCAGCACGTATTCCATGGTCATACGTGTTTACTCCATACCCACAGTAAATTTTGTGATCAGCGACACCAGCGTATGCCCCGGAACTCCGGTCACCTTTACAAGTACCTCTACACCCGGTGCCTGGGGGGGGCTGACCTACACCTGGAGCTTTGGAGATGGCGGTGTCAGTTCTGCTACCTCGGCAGTTTATTCCTACGTGTCTCCAGGGTTCTACAACATCATCCTGTCGGCTACCAACAGTAAAGGGTGCGTGAACTCGCTGGAGAAATTTTCGTTCATGCATGTGTTTACCCCGGCATCTGTCGCCTTCAGTGTATCGAATGCGAATTTCTGCAAAACGCCCGGCGCTGCCGTCTTCACGAATGGCACAACCGGCACAGGGCCTTTTTCTTATACATGGCGATTCGGTGATGGCGGCACCTCAGCAGTCACCAGCCCACCCCACTCCTATACCGCTGCGGGCACCTACAATGTTTCGCTGAAAGTAACAGACGGCAATGGATGTATAGACAGCCTTGTAAAACCCTCATACATAAATGTGGGTAACCTGGCCGCGTCC
This sequence comes from uncultured Flavipsychrobacter sp., assembly GCA_964396625.1. Taxonomy (GTDB): domain Bacteria; phylum Bacteroidota; class Bacteroidia; order Chitinophagales; family Chitinophagaceae; genus Nemorincola. The sequence continues at coordinate 3,678 of CAYNGS010000087.1, read as the reverse complement.
TTCACCCCCGTCTCTACAGCTTGTGTGGGCATACCCGTGACATTCAACAACACCAGCTCCACCCACATCTCGAGTGTCTGGAGTTTTGGCGATGCAACCTCATCACCCGCTGAGACCGGTGTTCACACCTACACTTCAGCAGGCACTTACAACGTACGGCTGATCGTTTACAGTGGCGGAACCTGTTTTGATACCGTGACCCACTCCATAACGATCATTGCAAGCCCTACAGGAAGTTTCACTGTCGCCCCGCCGTCTCCGTGTCCGCCACCCACAGCGCTTACATTTACCGGCACTGTTGCTCCTGCAGGCAGCACTGTGACATGGGCGTTCGGAGATACCACCACCGGCTCAGGTCCCACTATCGTACATACTTATCATTTCCCGAAGATCTATACTACGGACATGTACATCACCAACAGCAGTGGCTGCAGGGATACTGTTGAGAAAAAAGATACGCTGTACAGCCTCAGGCTAAGTACATCTACAACACTTCCGCTCAGCGGCTGTGCACCGCTTGCCGTTGATTTTGGCAGCTACGATTATTCGGTTGTGTTCGATCCCGCGGGCAACGACTCTCTTTACCTTAGCTACCCCTACGCCATAACGTCTTATTCGTGGAACTTTGGCGATGGCTCACCAACTTCATCCAGCCCGTTGCCCGTTCATACATACACAGCTGCGGGTTCATTCACGGCAACGTGTACTATCACAACCTCAAACGGATGCGCAGCGTCCGCATCGAGTGTCATATTGGTGGGTACGCCACCTGTCGCATCCTTTACAGCCGGACCGCGACATGTTTGCGCAGACAGAACGACAACGTTCAACAGTACCTCTACAGGCAGCATTGACTATTATTCCTGGGACTTCGGGGATGGCACCTATTTAAGTGGCCCCTACTATCCGAATGTGGTTCATATCGATTCAATTCCGGGAGTCCACACAGTATCGCTGGTTGTTTACTATCACTCCTGCCCAAGCCTGCTTCCATACACGGTTACCGACAGCGTCGACTCTCCCAAGGCAAGAATATTTTACAATTATACCTGCATACCGAATAACGGAATTGCTTTTGATGATGCTTCGTGGGGTGACAACAGCCACCTGTGGATATTTGGCGACGGGGCAACATCAACCGCTGCCAACCCGACACACTTTTACCCCTCGCTCACTTTCTACCCCGTTAAGCTGGCAACTTACAATAATGCCAGCGGGTGCCGTGATACTGCCTCAGGCACAGTTAATCTTACACCGCCCCTCCTGAACTTCACAACTTTCGGTCCGCTGAGCCTTTGCCGTGACAAGATCGACACTTTCTATTCGACGGTCGGCGGAGGTTTTACCGCTTCTAAATACTATTGGTATGACAATGGTGTTGTGGGTGATACCGTACACCAGAATTTTATCGATGATTTTCATGTCCGGGGATTGCATACGATAACGCTGATCATCAAAGACAGCCGAACCTGCATGGATACTTTTTCGCGGACAAATTACATACTTGTAGCGAAGCCGATCGACACTTTCGGGTATACGCCCCATAACGGCTGCGCGCCACTGCCCGTTGCGTTCTCCGACCTAAGCACCGACGTGGCCGGCACTACCCTAACCCATTTTTCATGGTCATTCGGAGACGGAGCCAGCAGTAGCGTCGCAGTTCCCGGCGTCTCTCACACCTATACGGCAAACGGCACTTATCATGTTCAGGAAATTGTCAACGATAACCTTGGATGCGCCGATACGCTGAACACGTTCGTGGTCACGGTCAACAAGCCGCTCGCGAACTTCCTAGCTTCGGGTACTGTTGTGTGTACAAATACCTCCGTTCACTTCACCAACCTGTCATCTGGATATTCAGGGGCTATATGGTCGTTCGGCGATGGCGCTACCTCCACGGTCACCGCGCCTGACCATGTGTATGGAACACCCGGCACCTACACAGTGCGGCTGGTAGTGTATAGCGGGCTGGGCTGCAGTGACACCCTCACGGATTCTGCGCTCATCACTGTTAACCCAACGCCGGTAGCATCGTTCTATATGAATGATTCTTTTGCAGTATGCCCGCCGCTCAACGTCTCTTTTTTTAATACCAGTACAGGTGCGTCATCGTACTACTGGCTGCTTGGCGACGGGTCACATTCGGTAGTGACCAATCCCGGCGACATTTATAACGTACCGGCTATCTACACAATAAAACTTGCCGCCATTAACTCGTTCGGCTGCAGTGATACCGCATACGGACATGCAAAATTATTTGGTTATGCAGGTGCATTTTCCTACACTCCGCTGTCGGGCTGTTCGCCCTTGTCTGTGCATTTCAGCGCCACACTCACCAGCGCCACGAACATCATCTGGGATTTTAACGATGGCGTTACTGCTCTTTCTTCAGTGTCGGACACGATTTCACATACCTATCACGCAGCGGGCTCCTATGTGCCGAAAATGATCTTGACAGATACCTCCAGCTGCTCCGCCTTCAGTGTGGGAACAGATACAATAAAGGTAGATACACTGATCGCTCACTTCTCCACCGCGCCCCAACTCGGATGTCTAAACAGTGCGATCGTTTTTCATGATTCATCATTCAGTTATTTTTCGCCTGTTACTTCGTGGTTATGGTCGTTCGGCAGCGGTGTCACAAGCACGCTCTCTGCTCCGGCATATTCTTATTCCGTCACCGGCCTGCATACCGTCACCCTTACCGCTACAAACGCACATGGATGCACCGGCACTGTCACGCAAAGCGTGAATGTCAATTCACTGCCACCGGCAATTACAGGCCTCCTGGGCGTTTGTGCGGGTTCCACTACCTCGCTTGGCGATCCTACGCCGGGTGGCACCTGGAGCATATCCGGTGCGCCGTCTGTTGCCACTGTGGGCAGCATCAGCGGCACAGTTACCGGCATCTCGCCCGGCCATGCTACAGTTGTTTACACTGCTCCGTCTACAGGTTGCTCTACAACAGCAACGGTAAATGTCTTCCCTGCGCCGGGCGCCATAACAGGGCCGTCCAACGTTTGCACCGGTTTGACGATAACTTTGGCAGACACCACAAGCGGCGGTACGTGGAGCAGCAGTGATCTTTCCATCGCCTCCGTCGGCTCGTCATCAGGTATTGTTGTAGGCGGCTCAAGCGGATCCGTCACCATTACCTACTCATTCACGGCCACCTGTTTTGTCACCACAACAATAACCGTCAACGCAATGCCATCGGCCATCACCGGCCCGTCAATAGCTTGTGTTACTTTGTTGACAGCAGATACTGATGCCGTCTCCGGAGGCATATGGACAAGCAGCAATACTGCTGTGGCCACTATCGGTTCACTCACCGGTGTCATAACCGGGGTCGCGACAGGTTCCACCATTATCACCTATTCCACAGGTGGCAGTTGCTACGTTATAAAACACATGACGGTAAACCCAATACCCCTTGCAATAACAGGTGTGACGACCGTCTGCACGGGCTCTACAACTACGCTCAGCGACCTCTCGCCAGGTGGCACATGGAGCAGCAGCGCACCACTCATTGCCAGCGTCAGCAGTTCCGGGGTTGTAATGGGCTTACTGAGCGGAACAGCTATTATTTCTTACACCGTTGGCGGGTGTTCCGCCTCCACTATTGTAACGGTCAATACAACGCCATTGGGCATTACCGGCCCATCAACAGTGTGTGCC
>CAYNGS010000086.1:0-8780 GCA_964396625.1 uncultured Flavipsychrobacter sp. | reverse complement strand
AAACTTAAGATAGCGAGCGCGACTTGAAGTCGGCGCATGAATCCTCGCCAGAGCCGGGCGTTGTGGTTGGCTGTAAGCAGTAGCGGTGCTGATAATTAACAGTAAAATTGCTTTTAATAAACTTTTCATAAACTTAAATTCTCGTGCCTCTGCGGCTGTCTTACCAAGTAGCAAAGCAGCCGGTCGATACTATGGTTTTTATTCTGCAACGTCCCAACCATTCTCGTCAAGATACTGAACAATGTCCTTATTCTCGATCTGTAAATTATTGACGTCGTTGTTGCCTACTATGCGGTCTATATCCAGCCGGTAAGTGTGCTGCAGGTATTCGTGTATTTCGTCGCTTGGCACAGATGCAAGTATTTTATCGGTACTTGACGACGACTGCCCGGTAAAGAAAACGCTGTAAGAACCCAGCCCAATACCTGCAACAAGCATAGCAGCCACAGCCCATTTCAGCGGGCGTATGAAACTCCGGCGACTGAGCGGAATGACCTTGGTTTGTGTTATGGTCTCGTCACTTGCCTTTGCAGCTTTCAGCATTTGTGCAGGCAATGTTTCAAAATAGCCGGCAGGTGTGGAAAAAGGTGTTGCCTTCGGCTGCGAAGTCTCAAGATGGTTTGCCTTTACTGCAGCCGTAATATTATCAGTAAGCTGTTCAAAATATCCCGCAGGAACACTAAACGGTAGTCTTTTGCTGCCAGTGGGAATGAAGTCTGCCATATCGAGTTCCGAAATAGTATTATGCAACGAACCAGCGAATTTTTCGAAAAAACCTTCGGGAACGGAGTAGGGCATTTTGCGCGACAGATCGGCAAGGGAACTGCCCATGCTTTTCAATTCTTCTGATATGTCATTCGCTTTTTTCATTCTGTTATTAAGACATTTAGCGGCCTTCAAAGTTTAATTTCCGGTGAGAAAGGCCTCCACCTTTTTCGCAGCATGATGATAAGATGCTTTTAACGCACCGACCGATGTACCAAGCACTCCGGCCATTTCTTCATACGGCATCTCGTCATAATATCGCAAGTTAAATACGATTCTTTGTTTTTCCGGCAACGTTTGAATGGCCTGCTGCAATTTCCACTCAATTTTGTTCGGGTCGAAGTCCTTCTGGGCGGTCAGCCGCTCCGAAAACAGATCTTCGTTATCACTGATAGATACCGAGGTTCTGCGCTTTTGCTGTTCTATCCAGGTCAGCGCTTCGTTGGTGCCAATGCGGTACAACCATGTATACAGGTTTGATTCTTCCCTGAATTCGCCCAGGTTTTTCCAGACTTTAATGAAAACGTTCTGCAGGATGTCATTAGTGTCTTCATGCTCCACCACCATGCGGCGAATGTGCCAATAAAGCCGTTCCTGGTACTTGGTTACCAATTGTGTAAAAGAAGCTTCCCTGAGTTTTTCATCCTTGAACGAAGCTACCAACAAATGATCATCTACCTGATCTGTCGCGTTGGGCATTTAGTTTTTCATGTTTGCTATTTGACGATATTAAGATAGGAAAGTTTAATGTAAAAACGCACAGGCCGTTTTTAACTTTTTAGTAAAAGTGATTAGATTTGGCAGCTACTTATACATAATGGGTAAAAAAGAAAAAAAAGACCCCAAAACACCAGACCAGATAAGGCCGGAGCCTGCCGCCATGAATGTACCGGGCGCTCCGTCCACGGTGCCGGCATCGTGGCTTACTGACTTTAAGACTCATGCTATTCTTTGTGCCATAATAGCTATATTATTTTATATAAATACTTATCAAAATGAATACGCGCTCGATGATACTGTTGTGATCGTGAAGAATGAGTTTGTTCTGGAGGGTTTTGCCGGTATACCGGATATACTTACAAAGGACGCGTACTATAGCTATTACAGGCAGCTAAACACCACCAACCAGCTTTCCGGAGGGCGCTACCGCCCGCTTTCGATAGTGACCTTTGCCATTGAGCAGCAGTTCTTTGGCGCAATACCTAAGAATAAGGTTGATAGTGTGCTCAGCTACGGACTCTCGTATGCCATGAATGAACCTTACGAAAAGAAGTTTTTGCAGGAGATGCACATACGGCATTTTTTTAATGTCCTTTGGTATGCGCTGTCGATCGTAGTGTTGTTGTATTTTTTGCGCTACATAGTATTCAGACACAATCCATGGATGGCGCTTATCGCTGCGTTGATATTTGTGATCCATCCGCTGCATACAGAAGTGGTTGCCAATGTCAAAAGCCGGGATGAAATAATGTCCCTGTTATTCATTTGCCTCACTTTTATTTTCGCTTTTAAATACCGGGATCAAAAAAAACTTTGGCTGTTGGTTGCCGCGCTCATAAGTTATTTCCTCGCCTTTCTCTCAAAAGAATATGCGATAACTTTAGTTGTCTTATTACCACTGTCATTTTACATTTTTAATAGAGACGCTATAGGCAAGAGTGTAATGGCAACTTTGCCCTACTTTGCCGTTGTGGTTGTATACCTGCTTATCAGGTATAGCATTATCGGTCCGCGAAACGAGCTTTCGGACAATGACATACAGATCAACCCCTATGCTTTTGCCACTGGCACAGAAAAGGTAGCTACTGAAATATCAACGGCGTTAAATTACCTGAAGCTACTTATCGTTCCCAGCCCGCTCTCGTCCGATTATTCATACAACCAGATACCCTATAAGGATTTTTCGTACCCCATCGTGTGGTTGTCGTTAGCCATTCACCTATCATTGGCCTTGGGATTCTTTTATTTTTTCAGAAAACGTAGTGTACTGTGTTTTGCTATTGCGTTCTACTTACTGAACCTGCTGATGGTGTGCAACATCATATTTGATATTGGCGCTACTATGGGCGAACGGCTGATATACCATGCCTCGCTTGGTTTTGCAATTGCGGCTTCATTTCTTTTGTACAAAGGTTATGAACGGCTTCGTGCGCCGGTAGGTAAGGTTGCCCTTGCAGGTTTTATGGTGCTCATCATCATATTGGCCGGTTTCAAAACTATCGCCCGAAACAGAGATTGGAAAAATGATGAGAGCCTGTTCTTCCGGGACATTGAAGCATCGCCCAACAGCTTTTTGGTAAATGCCAATGTAGCGTGTATCCTTGTGAACAAGGCGGAATTTGAGAAAGACGAAAAAGTAAAGAACGCAGATCTGCGCAGGGGACTCGCTCTTTTTAACAAGGTGATAGCCATGCAAGACAACTATGTTTTGGCCTATATGAACCGCAGTGTGGCCTATTACAAGCTTGGTCAGGCCGACAGTATGGTGATGAATCTTGATAAGATACGAGAACTCTATCCCATTCATCCCCAGTTGCCCGAAATGTATTATCACGCCGGCATGCTTTATTTTTCTAATAAGCAGTATGCCCGTGCGGCGGCAGTATTGCAGGTATCGTTGAAATTGTACCCCAGGAGCAGCGAAACGAAAAATGCGCTGAAGGCGGTAAACGATTCGCTGCAAGCACAGAAGTGACAAAGTTGACAAACAAAATATAAACTATTACATTTGGCTATCAGTTATCAAAATGGCAAAAAAGACCAATAAAACCAACCCGACGAGTCAGAAGCCTGCCCCGTCACCGAGGCAAAAACAGGAGATCGTTTCTGATGACAAGCCTGTAAGGGACATGAAGTTCCCCGCCTGGTTGTCTGATTTCAGGATACAGGCTGTTTTAGTGGCCGTGCTTGCGTTTGGTTTCTATATGAACACTTTTCATCATGAATATGCACTTGATGACACGATTGTGATTGTTAAGAACGAATACGTTTACGAAGGATTCGCCGGCATCCCCAGCATACTTACCAAGGATGCCTTCGACAGTTACTACAGGCAGTTCAATTCATCCAACCAATTGTCTGGAGGTCGTTACAGACCATTGTCCATAGTCACTTTTGCTATGGAGCAGCAATTTCTCGGGGCGAAGCCTGTAAAGGGGATTGATACCGTGGTAGCTCACGCAGGCGAACGAAACCATGGAGAAAAGAAGCTGCTGCACGATATGGGTGTGCGCCATGTGGTGAGCGTACTCATCTTTACTTTGTCGATGGTTGTGCTCCTGTATTTTCTGCGCTATGTAGTGTTCAGGAATAATCCGGTGATGGCGTTGCTGGCTGCGGTAATTTTTGTGATTCATCCTATTCACACCGAAGTGGTAGCCAATGTGAAAAGCCGTGATGAGATCATGTCCCTGCTGTTCGTTTGCCTCACATTCATTTTTGCGTTCAAATATGAGGAAGAGAAAAAGAAATGGCAGTTAGGTGCAGGCCTGCTTTGCTACTTTCTGGCCTTCCTTTCAAAAGAATATGCGATTGCATTGATCATTTTGTTGCCATTGTCCTTCTACCTGTTCGGTAAACAATCTTTACAAAAAAGCCTGATGGCTTCATTGCCATATTACGGTGTGATGATCCTTTATATTATCATGCGATTGCAGATAGTGGCACCAATGAGCGAGGATGCCAACAGCGACATTTTGAATAACCCCTATGCGCTTGCGAGCAATGTGGAGAAACTGGCAACCCAGATATCGACAACATTGAACTACCTCAGGCTGCTTATCTTCCCGCACCCGCTGTCGGCTGATTATTCGTACAATACGATCCCGTACAAAGATTTTGCAAATCCGTTAGTATGGCTGTCGCTGGTAGTTCATCTCGGCTTGTTCCGGATGATGTTCTATTATTTCAAGAAACGCAGTGTGATGTGTTTCGCCATTGCTTTTTACCTCATGAACCTGCTGCTGATCTGCAATATCATTTTCAATATTGGTGGCACCATGGGCGAACGTCTCATATACCATTCCTCGGTAGGATTTGCAATAGCCGTTGCGTACTTCTTGTATAAAGGCATTGAGCGCATTAAGTCAGAGCAAACGGGTAAGTTGGTGCTTGGTGGTGTTATGACGGTGCTTATAGTGGCAGGTGGTTTCCAGACCATTGCCCGAAACACAAACTGGAAAAATGACCAGACATTGTTCTTTCATGATATTGCCGTGGCGCCAAACAGTGTGCTTGTTAATGCAGACGTGGCATCTTCCTATATCAATATGGCGGATGGTGAAAAGGACGAAAAGGGCAAGAATTATGACCTTCATAAGGGCATAGAGTATTACAATACCGCTATCAACATTGATAACGCATTCGTGTCGGGTTACGTGAACCGGGGAATGGCCTATTTCAACCTTCGTCAGCCAGACAGCGCCTTGTGGAACCTTGACAAGGTGCGACAGCTTTATCCAAAGTACCCCAAGCTGGATGAAATGTTCTTTAACGTTGGTGTGAACTTTTATGTGAACAAGCGATACCCGGAAGCCGTGAATGTTTGGCGCACTACGCTGAAGATCAACCCTAACTATACGCAGGCACAGAATGCATTGATCGTTATTGATAACCAGATGAGGGCGGGCAAGTAGGCAGATCCAGCATTTTGACATACGTCGACGCCGATCAGCCATTAGAGCGGTTAATGTTTTACTTTTGCATGCCCGATGAAGACTTTTGAGCAATTACGCATTGTATTTTTTGGTACCCCCGATTTTGCTGTCGCTTCGCTAAGCGGACTTGTGGACGCAGGAGCCAATATCGTAGCGGTTGTGACTGCACCCGATAAGCCTGCCGGCAGGGGCATGCAAGTGCAGGCATCTGCGGTGAAACAGTATGCCGTTGCAAAGGGATTGCCGGTATTGCAGCCGGAGCGGATGAAAGCGCCTGCCTTTATAAACCAGCTTAGAGCACTTGATGCCGATCTGCAGGTTGTCGTGGCTTTTCGAATGATGCCGGAATTGGTCTGGAATATGCCGCCCATGGGTACGATCAATGTGCATGGATCGCTGCTGCCGCAATACCGCGGCGCCGCACCGATAAACTGGGCGATCATAAACGGCGAGACGGAAACAGGAGTAACCACCTTTAAGCTGAAACACGAAATAGATACGGGCGACATTTTATTGCAGCAGAGAGTGGCTATTGAGCCAACAGACACTGCCGGTACAATGCATGATAAACTCATGACAGCCGGCGCCGGGCTGTTAGTGATAACTGTGAAAGGCCTCGCTAATAATACGCTTAAGGAGTTACCGCAGAATAGCTTGCCGGACACTCAACTGAGACACGCGCCTAAATTATTTAAGGAGCATCTCCTGATCGACTGGGATAAGCCTGCCGCGGCGGTTAATAATTTCATCAGGGGGTTGTCGCCCTATCCTGGTGCTTATACAATGCTCAGCGGGAAACAGCTAAAGGTATATGTGGCCCATGTGGCGTTCGCTGTTCCTTCTGCACCGGCCGGAACGCACGAAACGGATCATACAACCTTTTTGCGATTTGCGTGCGCTGATGGATGGCTTTACGTGGACGAATTGCAGCTTGAAGGTAAAAAGAGGATGAAGGTCGTTGATTTTTTACGGGGTTTTAGAGGCTAAGGCATCGGCGAAATACTGCACCGCCAGCGCATAACCGTCTATACCCAATCCGCTGATGGAGCCCACGCATTTCGAAGCTATAAACGATGTCTTACGGTAGTCCTCGCGGGCGAGTATGTTGGAGATATGCACCTCCACTACCGGTATGCCAATTGCAGAGACGGCATCTGCGAGCGCTATACTTGTATGCGTGTACCCTCCGGCATTGAGAATAACACCCTGCATCTTGTCCCTGCAGCTGTGCAGAAAATTGATGAGTTCTCCTTCAATATTACTTTGATAATAGTGGATGTTAACAAGTGGGAACCTGTCGCAAAGCTGGCCAAAATAGTGATCGAAGCTCTGGTTACCGTATATCGACGGCTCCCTTGTACCAAGCAGGTTTAGATTCGGCCCGTTAACGATCGCGAGGTGTAACATCGCTGCAAGATAATAAAAACCCGAAACCTCGATCGAAGCTGTAATATCCCGTTTGGTATTTTTAAAAGGCTAAATTTGCCATAACCCTTTCGGAGAGGGGCTATGACTATGTGGGAAGCATACATAAAAGGATTTAAGGCATATCTGCAGTTGGAGCGCTCGATGTCGGAGAATACCGTGGAGGCATACCTGCATGATGTGGCTATGCTTCGCGATCATGTAAGAGATACCTATCCCGGGCTTGCGGTGGAGCAGGTAGAGTTGGAGCATCTGCAGTCGCTGCTGGTCACGATCCACGAGCTTGAGCTCGCTGCGGGCACGCAGGCGCGGGTGCTGAGCGGCATCAAATCGTTCTTCCGTTACCTGCTGCTGGAAGAGGCAATAAAAAAAGACCCCACCCAATTACTGGATGCGCCCAAACTGAAGCGTAAATTGCCCCATGTGCTCAGTCTTGCCGAAATTGACCGGCTGTTTGCTGCCATTGATCATAGCAAGCCCGAAGGGCAAAGAAACCATGCCCTGCTCGAAACCATGTACAGCTGCGGGCTGCGGGTGAGCGAGGTTGTAAATCTCTGCATCTCTAACCTGTATCTGGACGTGGGGTTCATAAAAGTGATCGGGAAGGGCAATAAGGAACGGCTGGTGCCTATAGGTGATGCAGCTGTAAAGTATATACAGTTATATAAGGATTATGTACGCAGCCATCTTCCGGCCATAAAAAAAGGAAGTGAAGATATATTGTTCCTGAATCGCAGGGGCAGCGCGTTGTCGCGGGTCATGGTCTTTATGATCCTGAAAGACCTCGGTCAGAAAATTGGATTGAAACAGAATATCCATCCGCATACGTTGCGGCATTCATTCGCTACACATCTTGTGGAGGGTGGGGCCGATCTTCGGGCTGTGCAGGAAATGATGGGTCATAAAAGCATTACCACCACGGAAATATATACGCATCTTGATCGTGGCTACCTTCGCCAGACACTCGAAAAATATCACCCAAGGTTCAGGTAACGCTTTTCTTGTTGGCAACGAAATTCGTAATTTGCTTTTCTAATTGAGTTTTAATTATATGGGAACATCGATCGCGAAGACCGACACCTATTATGCAAAAGACAGGAAGGCCTGGCGCAACTGGCTGCAGAAGCACCATGATACCAGCCCCGGTATCTGGCTGATCTATTACAAAAAGGACAGCGGAAAATCCCGTGTGCCATATGCCGATGCGGTGGAAGAGGCGCTTTGTTTTGGCTGGATAGACAGCACCCTCAACCCCATAGACGAGCACAGTTATATGCAGCTTTTTACGCCCCGGAAGCATAAGAGCGGCTGGTCCAAACTGAACAAGGATCGGGTGGAGAAGCTAATCGAACAGGGGCTTATGACACCTGCCGGCATGGAAAAAATTGAGGCTGCAAAACATCATGGTACCTGGAGTAAGCTTGATGGCGTGGAATCATTTACCGTGCCGACTGAACTGAAGAGTGCTTTCAAAGCCAATGCGAAAGCAAAAAAATTTTTCGACGGTCTCAGCAAAACGAACAGGAAATACATACTCTACTATATCAATGGTGCAAAGCGCGCTGATACAAAAGCGCAGAGGATCGAAGCCATAATATCGGCGGCAAACGAAGGCCGGATGCTGGATCGATTTATAGCCCGGCCGGCCGGCGGCAAAGCGAAGGGCACGTCATGATATGCAGTTGTGTTTATTATTATTTTAACTTTTAAATTGGGATGTTGGCATTAAATTTGTCTACCAATGATTGGCGTTAGCAGTCATGCTATGGTTTCACGCTTCTCCATTCTAAACTTTCGTCGCGGAACCCGGCGGATAAATCACTCATAAAAATGAAGAAAATATTGCTCGTAATGCTCGCCGGTAGCCTGCTTATTGTGAATGGCTGCGCAAAAAAAGGCCCAAAAGGAGACCCAGGGCCGCAAGGAAATGCAAAC
>CAYNGS010000085.1:0-8782 GCA_964396625.1 uncultured Flavipsychrobacter sp. | reverse complement strand
CTGGCATTACAGTAAACCCAATGTATTTGTATTCGCCTGTTTCCAGGTAGCTGCATATCTTTTGATAAGGGTCAGTTTCCCTGTTCCCATCCACAATGGTCCACTCATACTTACCCTCTACAGAGGCGGCAATGTTCATTATAGCGTTTGGTATGCGGTGTTTTGCCCTCGCACTTCGCGGATTAAACAATAATACCTTATTCATAGTTCAGGTGTTTTTCAAGTGTAGTGAGTTTTATCCTTGCCATCAGCACAGCAGGGAAATAGTAGAGTATAGAGAGTGTCTTTTTTATGGCTTTCGGGGTCAGTGGGCGCTGCAATATTTTTTTTGTGTGGTCAATCGCTATATGCAGCCGGTGATTTTTCTGCACATAACGGTGCAGTTGTTTGTAGAATGATGGCTGATACGTGTTTTTAAACATTAGCTTCAGTTCATCTGAGTCCGTCCAGTTTGTCTTTTCCTGTAGATCGGCCCTTACCTTGTCGTAAAATAGCGTCCCAGGCAAGGGGTAAGAAACCGATACGCCTATGCTGTAGGGTAGCAACCCGTTGATCATCGTTATGGTCTTGCGTATGTCTTCCTTAGTTTCGCCCAGGTAGCCAAACTGAATGAAGAAAGAGGGATGTATTCCGTTTTTCTTTAGTAGTAGTGTAGCATCTTTTATCTGTGCTATGGTTATGCCTTTGTCCATAGCGTCGAGTATTTTCTGAGATCCGCTCTCAGCCCCTATCCACACATTTTCGCAGCCGGCCAATGCCAGCGCCTTGATATTGTTTTCCTGCAGCAACAGATCTGCGCGCGACTGTATTTTAAATCGGAACGACAACTTTTCCTCCTTCACAATGTTTGCAAACTCATTTACCCAGCCCGGCTTTAGCCCAAAAATGTCATCGCAAAACCAGATGTGATCAAAGTTGTATTTTTCTTTCAGAAATTTTAATTCGTCAACCACATTTCGTGGCGACCGTGAGTTATAGCGGTTGCCATATATCGGCTTAGCGCACCAGTTGCACTTAAAGGGGCATCCGCGGGTCGTCCCTATATTCATTGAGAAATATCCACTGCTTTTCATCCAATACCCGCGGTAGGTTTCAATGTCGGCTAGGTCCCAGGCCGGCATAGGCAGATTGTCAAGATCGTGGATCACGTTTCGCCGCTGCGTTTTTATAAGGTTATCATCCTGCCTGAATGCGATTCCCCGAATCGATGAAAAAGCTGTATCTCCTTTTTCTATAGCCACGGTCAGTTCCAGCAAAGTATGTTCCGCCTCGCCTATCAGCACAAAGTCGGCCCCTTCATTGAGATACTTTTCAAACTGATCTGTCGAGTCGGAACTGGACACAACTACCTTACATCCCCTGTCCTTAGCCAACCTGATCATTCTGAATGCAGCGTCACGCATATTGGTGAGACACATCTTGGTCAGGTAGTTAAATCCGTCATCGTATATCACAAACAGTTCAGGCCTGTGCAGCGCGATTTTATCGGCGACTTTATCCGGGTCACTGACGAACATTGTATCAAACAAGGAGACCTGATGACCTTTTTGCCTCATCAGCGCGGCGGCATACAGTGTACCGAGGGGCGCATAGGGTTGTCCTGTTTCCCATTGTTTAGGATCGAAGCGCAGAAAATAGGAGTGGGAGAACAGGATATTCATACAATTCGGGAGTTGGCATTAGCGTCACCTGAATATTACTTACCACTTACTGTCATCAGAATTTTTAAATTCTTTTGGTTTAACAATTGTAAACACTCTCGAAATATTAAAGCCGAAATGCAGCGCGCCTTTTTCCCAGCTATCGGTCGTTTGCCCTATAAATGTGCGTTCCGTAAGTCCTTGTGAGTTGGTCAGCATCAGTTGGAATACGTGTCCGCCTGTTTCTATGTCTATACCTATTGAAAGTGCATTGTATGTGGGCAAGCCATTATACAGCATATCTGCGTTCGTAACCCGGTAGTAGTATTCCCCTGTTATCGCTATTCTGTGGCTCACTTTTATCCGTCCGCCCACACCGATCGCAATAGTATTGTTTGAAAATTTGGAGCTGTCAACGAGGTTGTAATGCACGATCGTGGGCATTAACTGCAACGAAATGCTGTTACTGAATTTCCTCGCTATGAGCAATTGGTGCGCGTAATAAAGGTTGTTGCTGTATAGCCAGCTTTCGCCTTTTGGCAAAGTTGGGGTAGGGGTTGTTTGCACCGAGATCGCACCTGCATAGCTAACCGTTATTGGCATACCATATTCTCTCTGTTTCAGTAGTCTCACTTTGGCAAAACCATCATCTTCTTTGTTAAAGGTATTGTGCGCAATACCCACCATAAGCCATTTGGTAATGCCATAATCAAGTCCGATGCGTGTTGTGGCATTGTCCAATCCGAAAAAATTCTGGCTACCCTGGTTCAACTGTCCAAAGCGGTGCGAAATTCTGAAATCAAGTACGCCCGCGCCAAGATTCTCCACACTGCTGCCGTCGATAATACGCGTGGCTTTAAATGTAGAGGTTACTGCTTCCTTCTGTTTTGGTTTGTCACTGTCAAGCATATTCATCAAAGAGTCCATCTGGGCGTAAGAGTAACCGAAGATCCCTGTGAATACAACAGTCAGCAGAGCGATTTTGCGCATAATATTCTTAAATTGTGTTAATTACAAAAAATCATTTCTTGGTAAGTTCACTTTCCAGCACTATAGCAGCTTCCTTTCCTATCTTGTCAGCCACCACACCCGGAACCGTGATGTTATAATCACGCAATTTCACCGAGAATTTTGCAGATTCTTTTACTGTGTTACCTTTCACAGCGATTGTCCCCGGCACCTCTATGTCCTTGGTTACGCCATGCATGGTGAGCTTGCCGGCAACTTTAACGTTGTAGGTGCCATCCTTACTAAAGTTCACGTCATTGAGGTTAGTGATGGTTCCCTTGAAGTCAGAACGCGGGTACTTATCACTCTCCATGTAGTTTTCATTAAAATGCTCCTGCATCAGCTCCCGCTCAAATTTGAAGCTTTTTACCGGTACCTGGAATACGATATTCCCGGTTTTTGCGTCAATGATATTGGCCACTTCATTATTGATTGCCTCCACCCGTTCCGGAGATCCCGTTGCGGTCGCATTGAATGAAATTTTTCCCGTGCGCGTCATGTACGTTTGCGCGAAAACCGAAGTAGTGATAGTGCTCAGAAGACCTGCAACAAAAAATATCCTTTTCATCTTGTTTGTTCTTTTAATTGTTTTGATAGCCTTGATTCACCCAGCGTGTGATTTTATTAATGTCGCATTGCGCCAATTGATTAGCATTCTTAGGCATATTGTTATGCCCCTTTGTCGGTGCGAAGTTGATGTCGGTCAGCAATGCCCCATCTGTCACATTTACCACCAACCCGGCATATGTGGTGTAGTTGTAACCGCTTGTGCTCGATCCGGCTGCGTCATGGCAGCCGTTTCCGGGGCTGAAACAGTTTGACGAAATGATCGGTGCAATGTCATGCGAATAGGTAATGGTAGTAGTATCGCAGGTGGTAGTAGCAACCGGCGGATACAATTTGTCATACTTGTCGTTGTAGCAGCTGCTCACGCCTATTGTCAGGGTTACAATTGATATTATTGACAGAAATCTTTTCATATTCGTTTTTATAGTAGCAGTTTAATTTAAAACACAATCGGTTAGTGATACGCCCGTAATGCCATTACCTGAGCAAAACCCTTTTATCACAACGGTTTGCCCCTTGCTCGCAGTTGCTCCCTTGTCACGCATCGCACACTGAATTCCGGCAGCCGGGTCGTCAGTCTGTAAAATGATCATTATGCCCCCGTCCTGGTTTTTATCAATTTCACTAACTACCCCCGATACCTCTATGGCCTTGTTCAAATATTTGGCATCGGCGCCTTTCTCATCGGCGTTGTATTCCCTGGCAAGCGATTGAGCGGTAACATTGATACTCTTTACATTTTCTATTTTTATGTGTGGTTTATTCCACAAATAGACCACGGTGGCTATGCCAATGAGTAGTATAACCGAAAGCACCGCAACTATTCGCTTGAGTACCTTGGATCTTTTTTGCTCATTACTGTGATCTGCATAACCCACTCTTATACGGTCGGTACTATTCATCCTTATGTTATGTGCACTACTCATTAATACAAAGCTATGGACAATCCATGCTTGCAGGTCAACGTAATTTGATGAATCGGGAATAGACGATTATGAAACAGCATAATTGCCGCGCAATAATACTCAAAAGTACGGAGATATTTCAGGCTGTAAACTGATTGATGTCAGTCAAAATATGTGATTTTTCATAAAACGAATTTATGCCACTCTGAATAGGCGTGAAAAAGGTGAGTTGCAGAAGCAACCCACCCCTCAATTAAACACCGCATTATCTTTTTGTTACTTGTCTTTTACAAATCTCAGAACCGCATTTTTGCTACTTGTATGCAGGCTCAGCAAGTATACGCCACTTGCCACAGCATTGCTTAGTACTATGCGTTCATTTAATATCCCGCCATTCGCTACCATCATGCTTTTATAGATCACCTTTCCGACTACATCAGTTATCACCACAAAAACCTGCTCATCATTCGTTGAGGCTAATGATGCAGTGATGATAAATTCGCCATTGTTAGGATTCGGAATTAGCGAAACGGTTACGCCAGCAGCCGGAATCGGTTGTACACCAACGTTGCAGTTGTTGGTGATGTCGACGGTTGTCGTGCAGCCGGTTGGCAAAGTATAGGTGATCGTCGCAGTTCCTTCAGCAACTCCGGTGACATTCCCCGTAGTCGCATTCACCGACGCGATCGATGCGCTGCTGCTGCTCCACGTTCCTCCCGCAGTGGCGTCGCTCAGCAAGATTGTCTGGCCAACACATACTGTCGCGGAGCCGGATATCGATGCTGGCAATGCGTTCACTGTAATGTTGGCTGTAGCTATACAACCGGTTGTCAGCGCATAGGTGATCGTTGCAGTACCGGCAGATGAACCTGTTATGCTTCCGGTCACATCTACGGCAGCCACAGTCGGCGCACTGCTGGCCCACGACCCTCCCGCAGTAGCATCTGTCAATAATGTATTGCCGCCAGTACAAACGGAAGCTGTACCACCTATTGCCGCCGGCGCCGGGTTAACGCTTACGCCCGCAACCGCGGTGCAACCCGTGCCCAATGTGTAGGTGATCACAGCCACGCCCGAAGCAATGCCTGATACGAAGCCCGAGCCCGCGGCCACCGTGGCCACCGATGCCGTTCCGCTGCTCCAGGTGCCTCCTGCAGTAGCATCCGTCAGCGTTGTCGTCGTATTTGAGCAAATTGTCATGGCTCCGCCAATGGCTGCTGGTGAAGCATTTACGCCGATGCTTGTTGTCGTTTTGCAGCCGGTTGGCAGGGTATAAGTAATGATTGTCGTCCCCGCAGCTATGCCATGTACCGTTCCGGTTGTAATGCCGATAGTTGCAATGCCTGTGCTGCCACTGCTCCAGGTACCTCCTGGGGTCGGATCGCCAAGTGTTGTTGTAGCTCCCGAACAAACGTTAGCGCTGCCCGTTATAGACAGCGGCAGCGGATTAACGGTGAAAGTCGTTGTCGTGCCGCATCCCGTTGGAAGTGCATATGTGATCGTAGCTGTGCTGGCAGACAAGCCGGAAACAGTGCCTGTGTTGCTGTCTATGGTCGCAACACTTGTTGCACTGCTGGCCCATGTGCCACCAACGGTCAGATCACTCAGTGTTGTTGCAGAGCCCGCGCATACATCTGTAGTACCAGAGATAAAGCCAGGTACCGGATTTACTGTTACTATTGCTGTTGCCCTGCATCCCGAAGCTAAAGAATAAGATATCGTAGCCACGCCCGAAGACAAAGCCGAAACAAACCCGGTACTGGCATCTATCGTTGCAACTGATGGCGCACTGCTGCTCCATGAGCCACTGCCTGACGGATCGGTCAGTCCAACGGTCGAACCGGCGCACACCGAAGTTGCGCCATCAATGGCCGATGGCGTTGGGTTAACGGTTATGTTGGCTGTTCTTGCACATCCTGTACCCAGCGTGTATGTAATTGTCGCAAGACCTACAGTTACACCGCTTACAGTGCCCGTTGCCGCCACGGTTGCAATCGAAGTGCTGCCACTGCTCCATGTTCCCCCTGCTATAATGTCGCCTAACGAAGTGGTAGCGCCCGCGCACACATTTGCTGACCCTGTTATTACCGCGGGAAGCGGATTTGTAGTAACGATCGTGGTTGCCGAACAGTTATTCGATGTCTTATATGTGATCACGGCAAGGCCTCCCGTTGCACCGCCCGTCACAATTCCCGACGCAGAGCCAACCGACGCGACAGACAAGGAGCTGCTGCTCCACGTGCCGCTCGGGGTCACATCGGACAGCGTAGTCGTGGCGCCGGAACAGGCACTGGTAACGCCGGTAATACCCGCAGGTGATGCATTCACTGTTATCGCTGCAGATTTGAAGCAACCGGAACCAATTGTATAAGTGATCGTGCCCGGGCCTGCCGCTACACCGAAAACCGTTCCGCCGGACGACACCGTCGCCGTCGCAGGCGTGCCGCTAGTCCAGGTTCCCCCGGTGGTTATATCGCCCAGTGTGATGCTCGATCCCGTACACACTGTCGTCGGTCCCGTAATTACCTGTGGTAATGGGTTAACCAGTACCGGTGCAGAAGTCTTGCAGCCAGTACTCAGTGTGTAGGTAATATTCGTAGACCCCGCCGCGCCGCTGGTTACAAGTCCTGTCGTTGCACCTATCGACGCAACAGTAGTGTTACTGCTGGTCCAGGTTCCTCCAGCAGTTGGGTCGCCCAACGTAGTCGTAGCGCCCACGCAAATATTGGTCGTGCCGGTAATTGTTGCAGGCACCGCGTTTACTGTTATCGGCAGCGAGCGTGAACAGCCCGTTGTGGTAACTGTATATGTGATGGTATCTAGTCCGGCAGCTATATTGTTTACAAGTCCGGTTACGCTAACTGTGGCAATGCCCGGCTGGCTGCTGGTCCATGTACCTCCCGGGGTCACATCGCTGAGTATTATGTTCGAACCCTGGCACACGCTTGTTGGGCCGGCAATGCCCGAGGGCAGGGCATTCACCGTGATGGTTTTGCCAATTGTACAGCCTGTGCCTGTCGAGTAGTTTATCGTCACGACGTTGGCAGTAACACCCCCGACATTGCCCGTGCCCGATCCAACGGTCGCTATCGATGTCGAAGTGCTGCTCCACGAGCCTCCCGGTGTTACATCGCTCAATGTAATAGATGACCCGATGCAAACATTCGACGGTCCTGTTATCGCAGAGGGCAATGAGTTAACCGTCACATTAGCAGCTATCGAACAGCCTGTCGTCGTTAAGGTGTACGATATGGGTGCGCTGCCCAATGCGACCCCTGTCACCACCCCTGAACCCGAAACTAATGTTGCTATTCCTGTGCTGCCGCTGCTCCAGGTGCCACCTCCCGAGGGGTCATTCAACGTAGTCGTCGCCCCAATACAGGTGGCCAGTGTACCACCTATCGCGGCAGGCAAAGCATTTATTGTTACTGTTGTGCCTCGTACGCAACCAAAGCTGCTGGTGTAAGTTATTATAGATGTACTTGCCGTTATTCCGGTTACGATGCCAGATGTCGAGCCCACCGTTGCATTGCTATTGCTGCTGCTCCAGGTGCCCCCTGTTGTGGTATCATTAAGGGTTGTCGTTGCGTTAATGCAGACGTGCGCTGTCCCGGTGATCAGTCCCGGCAGCGGGTTCACGGTTACTGTTGCTGTTACAGTGCAGCCGGTGCCAAGAGAATAAGATATGGTGGCCACATTAGCTGATACACCGGTCACTATACCGGTCGAGCCAACGGTCGCCACTGCGGTATTGCTGCTGGTCCAGGTTCCTCCGCCTCCGTCAGTTAGAGTGGTTGTTGCGCCGATGCAGGCGTGCAGAACGCCCGTGATAGGCGATGGCGAAGAAACAACTGATACCGTTGTCGTCGCTGCACATCCGCCGGGGAGGGTATAAGTGATCAGCGACGTCCCTGGTCCCGAACCCGTGTATGCGCCGGTTCCGGCAATGATGGTGGCAGCTGCAGTATTGCTGCTGCTCCATGTCCCGCCTGTAGTAGCATCTGCTAAATTGGCGGAAGCTCCCGTACATACCGAAGTTGGACCGGTAATGGCCGATAAGGGGTTAACGGTTACGACGGTTGTTACCGTACATCCACCCGGAGCAGTGTAAGTAATAGTTGGCGTACCCGGTGCTACTCCTGTAACTACACCCGATGCACTGTTCACGGTGGCAAAAGCTGTGTTGCTGCTGCTCCATGTGCCACCCGATACTGTATTCGTCAGGTTAGTTGTTTGTCCTGCGCATACCGAAGTTGTGCCACCTATAGCAGAGGGCAATGGATTGACGGTGAAGCCGGTTGTGGTCAAACATCCGGTCGGCAAAGTATATGTGATCACTGTGGTGCCGCCGGGGCTGGCGCCGCCGGCTGCTATTCCCGAACTGCTGCCTATGGACGCGACAGTGGTGCTGCTGCTGCTCCACGTGCCACCGCCCGACGGGTCGCCTAATGTCGTAGTAAGGCTCACACAAATGTTTGTGTTGCCTGTAATCGCAGATGGTAAAGGATTAACGGTCACTATCGCTGTCGTTGAACATCCTCCTGCAGTATAAGTTATAGTTGCATTGCCTCCGGGATTCGCTCCGCCGGTTACAATGCCCGACGCGGATCCCACAGTCGCTATTGTTGTGCTGCTGCTGCTCCATGTACCACCGCCGGTGAG